>PMNN01000067.1 GCA_003161815.1 Methanobacterium sp.
TTCGTTATGAATCATTAATTTACTTAGAATCACGGATTATGAACTTTTACGGTGTAAAGAAAGTATTACCAAAATATGCTGTTGTAAACTCCTGGAATGGATCATCGAATGGAACAACATCAACTATTCCTGATTCATTAAAGCAGTACCTTAAACCTACCGCTAATGCACAATCCAACAACTCCAATATTAAATCATTGGCAGCATCCATTACTAATGGCTTAACCAGCCCTTACAGTAAAGCAACCGCCATATTTAACTGGGTTAGGGATCATATAACCTACTCCTTCTATTATAACACTAAATATGGGGCACTGGGAACTTTAAGTAGTCGGACAGGTAACTGTTGTGATCATTCCAATTTAATGGTGGCTCTGGCTCGTGCAGTGGGAATACCCGCGAGATATGAGCAGGGATACTGTGAATTCTCAGATGGATGGTTTGGACATGTTTGGGCTCAATTATACGTGAATGGTAAATGGTACTACGCAGATACCATAAGCAATAGAAACAATTTCGGTGAAATAAATAATTGGAAAACCAGTAACTGGACATATGTAGGCACTTATGCACAATTGCCTTTCTAAAAAAAAATAAACTTTCTTTCTTTTTTTTAATATTTTTTTTAATTACTAAAATTGATTTCAGTATAATCACAAACAAAAAAAATAATTAAGATATATTCCAGACTATTGAGCCTATTTTAAACCCCGATTGAATAATAGATATTTCTCATCGTTGTATTAACAGTTTTTAAACTCATCTTCATGGAATTCAGTTTCTTTAATCTTACGAATTATCTTACAAGAACTATCAAGAACGGTTTTCTTATAACCGGTTATTCTAACCACCTTAACATTCAAATTCCTTTCTCTAAGCTCTTTCCTAAGTAAATCCAGATCAAAATCCTGATCCGATCCTATAGAAATAATATCTGGTTTAATCTTCTCCACTATCTTAAACATGTCAGTAGTGCTTCCCAAATAAGCCTCATCCACAGGTTTAAGCATTCGCACCACTTCTAAACGCTGCTGTTCATTAACTATGGGCACTCTTTTCCTAGATCTAACAGTAGCATCACGAGCTACCACTACTACCAATTTACTGTTTTCACCTCCTAACTTCTTTGACTCTTTAAGATAATATCCATGGCCGGGATGGATAATGTCAAATGTTCCTGAGGCCATTATAACTGTAATGATTATTCACCTCAATTTTTACGTTTTTAAGAATTAATTTTGCGAATATTTAGTAAAAAAGATTTTTTTTATATTTCTGTAGAAGTCGAATTGATATTTGTTTTTATAGTATGTTTATTAATATCATATAAAATAAAAAGATGAATTCCTTAACATAGTATTTCTGAGATAAATCTTAAGTTTAAAAGTTTAGAAAATCTAAATAAAGATAATAATATAGAGGTACGTAAATTTATACCAAAAAGATAATTAAATTTAGAATAAAAAGTTTAAATTTATTTTTTTTTATAAACTACGAATATTTTTTTAATTAAAATAAAACTATTTTATTTGCAGGTATTATTATTATGAGTACGAAAATAGCTAAGGGCAGCCTTGTAATGCTTATAGGTTCCTTCATATTTAGGATAGGAGGGTTCATATACCGTTTCTCTATGGCTTATCTTTTAGGTCCTACTGGTTATGGTATTCTAGGATTGACGCTTCCTTTAATGGGTGTTTTACAATTATCTGCTGAAGGTGGTATACCACCAGCTGTAGCGAAGTACGTAGCTGAATATGAAGCTAAAGGCGATAGAGCTATGATTAGGCAGATTATTAAAACTTCTTTTAAATTAATTATAGTAATGGGGTTTCTTTTAAGTGTAGCTATATTCATATTAGCCAAGCCTTTAGCTTTAGGTGTATTTCATAAACCTGAGGCTATAATACCTTTTCAGGCGGTTGCTCTCATCACTCCCTTCAGCGTCATCACCGGAGAATTTAAGGGTGTGTTCCAGGGATTCTATCAAATGAGTAATCTGGTGATAACTAAAGCTTTTGAGCAGAGTTTCATGATTATTTTCGCAGTATTATTAATACTAGCTAATTTTTATGTTGCAGGAGCAGTGATAGGTACTGCCATTGGATATGCAGTTGCCGGGGTAGCGGCTTTCATTCTTTTCAGGAAATATGTTTGGAAACTTATTAAAGGCACCAAGAGGAGAAGTCGTCGTTTAAATCCTCCTAACTCATTTGATGAAGCATTCACCTTCATTAAAGAATTAAGATTAGTTAAAAAGCTTCTATTATTCTCTGTACCGGTTGTTTTCAGTAGTTTAGGTGAATTATTCATGTATGATGTGGGCACTTGGATTATAGGAATTTATCTACCAGCCCAATTCGTCGGATACTATGCTGCAGCCAGCCCTATTGCCAGACTACCCTTAATTATATCCATGTCTGTAGCAACTGCAGTTCTTCCTGCAACTTCAGCAGCATTAAGCGTTAATAACCGAGATTTAATTGAAACCTATATTAATCAAGCTTATCGTTACGTTACCATAGTTGTTCTCCCCGCATCACTGGGAATAGCAATATTCGCAAGCCCTATAATCAACCTGCTTTTCCCGGGTTATGGATTTGGAGCAGAGGCTTTGGAAATCCTGGCTCTGGGTATGCTCTTCTTCACTCTTTACACGGTTTCTGCGAGTATATCTCAGGGTATGGGGAAGCCAGTTATTCCCATGGTTGCCTTAGCGGTGGGTACTATTGTAGAATTAGCCTTGAGCGTGTTTTTAGTACCTAAATATGGGATTAACGGAGCTGCCATTGCCACTACCATAGCTACATTCGTCCTTATGGTTATAGTGGCTTGGAGAACTCTTAGATATGTAAAAGTTAAACTTCAATTAGGAGATCTTGGAAAAATAGTTATTGCAGCAGTGATTATGGCAATTATCTTGATGTTCATTCCCACAACTTATGCTTATACTAGCGCGTATCATATTTCTATAGCTAAAATATTAGCATTAGTATATATCGCGTTTTTAGCTTTAATTGGAGCTTTAATATACATTATAGTACTCACATTGATAGGTGGATTGAAAAGAAACGATGTTAATGCATTTATGAAACTGGGTAATAGGTTAGGGCCATTAAGTCCATATATAAATAAATTAGCTGCCCTTCTCATGAGATTTGCAACGTGATTTTAAATTACCCCACATATACTCTTCAGGTCCGCATCCAGATACTATAATATATTTATAGGATGATTCATTAACAAGCTCCTGTATTTTATCAATCCGTTTATCCATATCTTCATATGACAATGGATAGAAGTCAGCGGTTAGGGATTCCTTCAGGATATTATAATAATTTTCAGCTGCTGTTACGGATTCTCTTCCCGGTACCACATGCACCATCCTGGGATTTAATGAAATTAATGAAATTAAATGATCCTCGAATATCTCATCCTCACCCTCATCAGGCGTAGTATAAATAAAAACAGTATTACCCTCTAATTCATCTCCAAAGTAACTCATCATAAACTGTATATTCGCCTTTAACGCATCTCCATTGTCACCTTGACCCATGCCAATCCATTTATCTCCTGAACTAAAAATTTCAAAACGACCTGGAGGTAAAATACTAAGATCTAATGCGTTACACGTATCAATAATAGTTTTTTCTATATTCATGGGCTGAGGGGTGAATGAAACATACGTAGTCACTGCACAGAGTAAATTATAGAGATTATGAACACCAAAAGCAGGGACCTGGACTTGGAAATCAATTTTAACATTCTTACCTGTAGGATAATTATAAATCTCCCCCATTAAACCCACACTCCACTTCTCTTTCTCTAGTGAGAGGTTCACAAGTTTAATATCCGGTTCGGGACGGTTGAAACCACACTCACTACATTCGTAGATTCCCCGATGATTCAAATATCTTTTAGAATAAACTAAATTTCCACCACATAATGGACAGAAAACATCACCAGTTAAGGGTGTTTTATCCTCCAAATCAATATCTAATCCATAATAAGTCACTTTAGTATCCTGTTCCTTATTTTTACCAATGTAAGTGGTTCTAGGGTCATCTGCATTGCAAATTACAACACCCCTTTTCATAGGAGTTGAAAGTAATTGTTTAGCTTTCAAATACTCCTCAAAAGGGTTTTCCCGTCCTGAAACCTGTGAATGTTCCCTGGAAATATTAGTGTAAACCACCCCTACAGGGTCAACTATTTTACTCACCGTATCGGGGATACCGTTCTGTATATCTCTTATACCATACTCGAACACTCCCAGATCCACTTTACTCGTTAGAAGCCCAGTTACTATGGCATTAATAGTGTTACTTTCATAATTAAAAGTTATATCAGCATCTTTAGCTAGTAAAAGAATTATGATTTTAGTGGATGTGGTTTTTCCATTGGTTCCAGTGATAATTATAGATCCGATTCCCAGTTTCCTAGCTAAATAATTCACACAATTCAGAGAGCCTAATCTTAAAAATAAGTGACCCGGGTAACTTTTACCCATACCGCTTCCAAATTTTATTACGTGTTTAGATAGTTTACCAGCAGATTCAGCGGTTCTGCAACGTACAGTTTGTAATATTCCCATATCTATTAACCTTGAATTAAGATGTATTTAAAATTTATATTAACTTTATAAAAAAATCTTAAAATATTTCTATAACAAGTAATAAATTAATATAAAGATGATATTAGTTAAAGGAACTGATATTTAGAAGTTGGTATTAGTTCTTTAATTTTGATATACTTTTTTCAAAATAAATAAGACTCCTCCCAGGGAGGAGGTGTATATCGTTAGTGAGGATGATAATTTATTTTATATATCTGATTATATTAAATATGGGGGGAAATGATATGAAATTAAAAGGAATTTTAGGAATTATAATAATTGTTTTTATTATAGCACTTGTAATATACGGTTTTAGTAATAATACAACTGCAACTCCAACTAAAAATTATACTGGCACTTATTTATCATTTACATATCCTTCATCCTGGAATATCACTGGTAATAGTACTAACACCTCTATCATGTGGATGAAAACAGATAATACGAGCTATTTTATGGTATATGGACCCGATTCTATGGCATCAGTTGCAGCGAGTGATAATGTAGCAGATAATGTAACTTATATAGCAAATAGTGAGTTTGGAAAAACCAATCTTATGAATATTACCAAAATAGATGTGAATGGTATTCCTGGTATAATGGCTTCTAATAATGATTCATCAACAGGATATAATGCACAAGTATATTTCGCAGTGGGTAATAATTTATACTGGTATCATTTCTTTGACGCTCAACCAATTTATGACAGCGACAATATTAACGCTTTTTTTACTTTAATAAATACCACAAAAGCTAAATAAAAAATTAGGGAAAAATTTAACCTAATTTTTTTCTCTGTTTTCCTGGGCATTTTCTGTGGTAAATTTCATGATTATGGCTAACGTAATTTGATGGTCCTGGTAATGGAAATAATACAGGTGGAATTGGTAGAATGAAAACAAATGAACTAAGAAATTTAAATATAATTAATGTTGAAGTTGTTNNGCAAGTTGGGGGTAATAGTGGAGCAGTTAGGAAACTTCAAGAGGTTGATTAGAATTGAAAAAGAATAAAGAGATGGTTTTAAAAAATATTCCTTTTTTTTGCTATCGAAGAAAAAACAGCCCGAGCCGTAGGTAACGGTGTTAATGTTCTTGTCCCCAAATCATGGGTCGGTAAACGAGTGAAAGTTTTATTATTAGAACCTTTATAATCTTTTTTTCAGAAATGGAATATTTAAATTAATTACTTAATAAACAATTGATCATATGAAAAATAATCTATTCAACCAGGCCTTGATGAAAAAATATGCCCAGGATAAGGCATTTAAATTAACCATTCCAAAGCACGATCTCATCAAAAAACACGCTGAGAAGGTTGAAAATGCAGATTTTAAATCAGAAGTAAGCAGCTACCTCTATTTTTATGATTTTATTAAAGAGATCCTTGGTTATGATCGTGAGGAAAATATCCTGTTTGATGAAAAAGAGGATAAGGGAAGAGGTAAAAGCGAGTTTGCCCTGAAGTCTGGTGATAAAAAATTCATGGTCATCGAGCTCAAGAACCAGACATCTGATCTAGACAAACCTCAAAATCGTGTTAATGATAAAAGAACACCAGTTGACCAGGCTTTTGACTATGCCCAACACACTGGAGATATAAACTGGATACTTGTTTCTAATTTCAAAGAATTCAGACTCTACAACTGGGGCAAGAAAAGTGATAATTACATCTGCTTCACATATGAAGATCTCCTGGACCAGGAGAAATTCACATATTTTATGCTAGCATTTTCTAAAACATCCCACATAGAAAAGGATTATCCAAAAAAATTATTAAAAGACACTTTAGTGATTGAAAAACAGTTAGAAACTAATTTTTATAAACTATTCCACGAAACCCGACTGATGCTCATAAAAGAATTAGAAGAGTTCAATGAATTAAATCGAGTTGATGCCGTGCATTACGCTCAGCTTATTCTTAATCGTTATATGTTTATTTCCTTTGCCGAGGATACGGGATTATTGACAAGCCAAATCTCAACTGATACTATTGTAACTCCTATAAAAAAAGGTAATTTAAGACAGGGTAGTATATGGCAGCGTTTAAATGAATTATTCTTAGATATAAATGATGGAAATAAGTATAAAAATATACCTGCTTATAATGGGGGATTATTTGAAAAGGATTTAGAATTTATTAAGATTCGTGATGTTGTTGAAGATCAGGAACTTTTTAAAGATGTTTGGCAAGATTATAACTTCGGTCTATATGAAAAAGACATTCAACATCTTTTAGAACCATATAGTGATGAAGTAAATCCGATTTATAAAAATTTGTTAACTATATCGTCTTTTGATTTCTCTTCTGAGTTAGATGTAAACATCCTGGGCCACATATTCGAAAATTCAATTGGAGATCTTGAAGTACTCAAGGCCGATATTAAGGGTAGGCGGAAAAAGGAAGGAATATTCTATACACCTTCATTTATCACAGATTACATTTGCCGGAATACTATTATTCCTTATTTAAGTAAATCTGGAAAAATAAATTCAGTTGATGAGCTGTTAAGTGAATATTGGGGTTCAGCAATCCAAAAATTGGACCAGAAAGTTAAAAAGATTAAAATTGTCGACCCTGCCTGTGGTTCCGGTGCATTTCTAAGTAAAGCAGCAGATGTACTAGTGGAGATACATCGACTAATCCATGAAGAACTCTACAAAGATAAGAAAAGCACTTTAAGACCGTATTTCGATCCAGTAGACATGAGAAGAGAAATCCTATTAAATAATATCTATGGTGTGGATTTGAATGAGGAATCCGTGGAGATCACCAAGCTATCACTCTTCTTGAAGGTCTGTCAAAAGGATAAAAAACTGCCTGCCTTAGATGAGAATATCAAATGTGGAAACTCTTTAATTGATGACCCGGAATATGCCGGAGACAAAGCCTTCAACTGGGAGGAAGAGTTCTCAGATATTTTCAAAGAAGGCGGGTTTGATGTGGTGTTGGGAAACCCACCTTATATAAGAGTCCAAAATTTATCAGGAAAAGAAACCAATTATTACAAAAAGACGTATGAATCTGCTTATAAACGAATTGATATATCTGTATTGTTTATAGAGTTAGCGAACCAGATATTGAATCTTAATGGTGTTAATTCATTTATTACATCTAATCAATTTTTAACAACAGAATACGGAAGAAAAGCGAGGAAATTCATTTTAGAAAATTGTTCTATTAAAAAAATTGTTGATTACGGTGATTTGCCCGTATTTGAAGATGCTTTGACATATGTTAGTATATTCGTTTTTGGTAAAGGTGAAACAGAAAAATTTCAATACTATAAAATACCATCACTTACGACTGATTTGGAACAAATAAAACCAATAGAAATCATCTCACATAATTTAGGAGAAGAAAGTTGGTTGCTCGAAAAAAGCCAATTTTTAGACATAATAAATAAATTAAAAATTCATCCCTCTTTAGCAGAAGGTATGGGTAAATGTTGGTATGGCATAGTAAGTGGAAGTGATAAAGTTTTTATTTTTAATGCAGACGATCTTCAGAATATACCGATTGAAAAAGAAGCTCTTTTACCACTTATAAGGGCTCAAAATTGTGGTAGATATGAATTTTCATCTTTTTCGAAATACGTGATTTATCCCTATAAGTCGGTTAATGGTAAAACGATTCTTTTATCAGAAGACGAAATTAAAAATGATTATCCAAAATTATACAACTTCCTATTAAATAACAAAGGAACATTAACTAAAAGGAAAGATTCCAGAAAGACTTTTTCAAATAAAAAGAATTGGTATTCACTTACTAGATTTGGGAGAGTAAATATTTTCGAAAGAAACAAGATAATTTTTCCTGGAGAAACCAAAAAAAATAAATTCGGTCTAGATATTAGTGGAGCAGGATATAGTGGAGCTAGAGTTTTCTCTGTTACTTCAGAAAATCCTAAAATTTCCATAAAATATCTTTTATCCATATTTAATTCTCTTTTAATCGAGCGGTATCTGCATTCAATTGCTCCCTTAAAACAAGGTGGTTATTATTCATATTCTTCGAGTTACATCGATAAATTACCTATCCCCAAAATTAACCTTGAGTCCCAAAAACCATTTATAAAGAAAACAGATGAAATGTTGAACTTTAACCAACAGATTCAGGATGAAGTAAAAGGTTTCCACGATTGGCTACGGCACACTTTCAACATTGAAAAACTTTCTCAGAAACTAGAAAAATACTACAACCTTGAACTCGACGTTTTCCTGGATGAGGTGCGAAAGAAGAAAGTTGATTTAAAGTCCAGGAAGAATTATCAAACATTAAAGAAAGAGTACGAAGAGAGTCTAGTAGTTATTAAACCACTACTCCAACAGATAAAAGAAACTGATGCAGAGATTGACCGGATGGTATATGAGCTCTACGGATTGACTGANNAAGAGGAAATCCAGATTATTGAAGAGAATGTCACTTAAAATAGATTTAAAACAAACGGATGGAAGCGTTTAATATATTTAGCTACAAAATGGAAAACTAATTGTAATTTAAAATTAAAAAATTAATCGGGAGATGTTGTACTTATTGAATTTGCATTTATTGCTCCGTAGTTATAATTTTTTAATTCCTTCGGGAGTGGATTAATATACTGAATTACTTTTAGAATTAATTTGGCTTAATATTTCGATTTATTTGTTGTATGAATGCTTTTCCATTTTGATTTTCAATAATTTTTGCTGCATTAGTTGTACTTAACGTATGAATACAAGCATGATGTAAGGACAAGACGGCCTCTTGCAAATCATGATCATCTTCTAACATTTCAATATTTAATCCAAGATCTTCACATCTAGNNAGATTTAGTAATGGCATGATTACCAAGTCCCTCAACAATATTATCTAATTTTTCTTGCTTCTCAGGTTCATACTCATTTCTTAGCATTCCAGTTTTTAACCATTCCAGAACCATTTCCTCAGACCAGCTAATGGCTTTACGACATTCACCAATAAGTGTTGGGTTATATTTCGCTATAATTGGCTGCCAGAGTGCTATTTTAGTTTGATCTACTCTTATTTCTTTATGAGCCTGTTCAAATTCTTCTATTATACCATGTGCGGGTAATCCACTAAGTTGAGGATCAATAGGTCCTAGACTAGAATGTTTGCCCATAATTATTTTTTCACAAGCACAGGCTATCATAGTTCCTCCTGACATTGCTAATTGAGGTATAATAGCTCTTATATTAGTACCAAACATTTGCCGTATGTAATCAACTAATGATTCAGTTGCAGCGGTAGCTCCTCCAGGCGTATGTAATAATAAATCTAAACCTTCATCTCTATCTAAATCATGAATAGTAGTCATAAAACCTATTTTATCGTTATCATTAATCTCTAGACCACTGATTCCGGGTTTTTGGAGCCAGCCAGAATAATAAACAATTACATTTCTACCTGTTACTCTAGAAAGCTTTTCTAGATATTTCCTTCGGATTACATCATGTGCGCTGCCCGCTTCTTTTATTTCATTCAGAACATCATTCCAATCAGCCATGGAATGTTCACCTTTCTAATTCCTCAGAGACATTATCTAGAATAATCATATTTGGCTTCTTTTTTTCTCCATCAAAAAGTTTCACCATTCTGAAAAATTCCCTATCTTCTTTTCTAGAAAGACCTAATTTTTCAAAAACCTCTACGTCTCCTACCTCTCGATCCATACTCATTACCACCCTTTTCTACAAAATGTAATACCATATTAAGATATGTTTAACTAAATATAAAGTTATTTAATTATTAATAAGTGTAAACAATAGGGTTACACCCCACTAAAAAAGTTTTAGAGGTGTATTAAAAAAAATGTTTTGTAGTAATTGTAGTGAAAAAATCTTAGAATATAATAATTTTTGTTCAAAATGCGGTAATCCTATAAAAACCAAGTATAAAAATCTTAAGACTGAAATAGAAACAAATTTAGACTTTGATGAACTTAATACCCAATTTTGGAAGAACCATGAAAAACTTAAAGGGTTAAAAAATGGCACTCCTGAATACACTCGATTGTATAATGAAAATGATAAAATTTTAGATCAGATACATATCATCAACAGGAGATAGGAGATATATGGATAAAAACAATGAAAATCCATCAATACCAGAATTACAAAATAGATTTAATGATCTTAAAATAAAACTCAGTGAACTACAACATAACCCCAAATCAGAGGAATATCAAGCCACGTATAACGAGGCGTGGGATGTTTATTATCAAAAAGACGTATTATTAAGGGGATAATACTATATGAGATCCGCTGAATCTTTTCTAAAATCGGATAATTCTTTAACAGAATTAGAATAAAATTCTTCTTTTTGGATTAATATTAGGCAATTTATTTAATAGGGCGGTATATTCGAAACCTTGAGGTCCTACTGATATATTTATTAGGCCCATGTGGGCTGCCAAGTTTTTTGGATCTNNTAAAACAAGAAGCCTGCTAGCCATTATTTTGACTTCATTCGTAAATCCTTTATCGTATAATTCTGTTGAACGTATTAATAATTCAATTTGTTCTTGAAGATGCAATTTTAAATCAGCTTCGGACTGTTTAACCATGGAAATAATATCAAATTAATATAATATTAACTTTTTATAACCGCAAACNNGCCAATTGGGGGCGTAAAGCTCTCTAATATCATAATTAAACCCTATGCACTTGATCAGTCACAAGTCCATGATGATTCTGAGGAAGCCAGCCCAGATAGTTACCAGTATATTAAAATATCGACTGACAATAAGACCTATAAATCATTATTAACTACTAACCAGACAGATTTCTATCTAAAAGCTATAATCCCCGCTAATGCAGTTAAAGGTAAATATCAATGTGGACTCACAGTAACTGCCACGATTAACGATACAGATGAAGATACTGAGGTTATAACCTTACATGGGAGCGTATATTGGGATTACCCGAAAGCAATTAGGGGGTTATCAGCAGTGGTTGGATCAAGTATATTTGATAAAATAATTGGCTTTAATAAAGAGAGTGATAGTGACGGAACAAGCACATTTCAGGCCAATATCGTCATGAAAGAGGCTGCGTACATCTCTACGGGTGAGTTGATTAGCTTTTATAAGGATGTCGGGTCATTAAAACGTATCTACACTGGGGTGATTGACAATGTCGCAAGTACTGAGAAAGCCGGAATTTACACCTACCAAGTGAGTGGTAAAGAAGATGAGAATAATCCAATCTAAAAGGTTCATGTAATAATTATTTTTTTATAAATTGAATAATTATCTGTGCATTTTCTTTATCTTCCTTCCATTGGAAGATAACAAATCCTCTATCTAGAGCTATGATTGATCCTTCATTTTTTTAGCCGATAATTTTACCAAATAACCTTATAACTGCTAAACTGTTCCTGGTGATGTAATCAATGTCCAATAANNTGGTCTATTATTTCCATCATATTCTGGTGTTTTTGCCATTGTGTTATTTCTGGTTTAACGGGGATTCTCATATCAATTTTCATCATGTCACTAGTGTAACGGTGCCCCCTTCGTTTCGTGTATTCCTCATCTAGAGTGGATACGTACTGGTAGTTGAAGTCAGGTGTTTTTTCAGGGTCAAACAGGTTTTGTAGTTCTTCGGTGATGTTACTGAGTAAGCCCGTAGCTAGATTAAGCTCGTTTATGTTGATGGATTTGCCTTTCTCAATATTTATGGAGTTTATTTGGTATAATCCGTCTATATATTCTTTTAAATCTCCATGCCATTTATGAAAGTCTTTACTGGGGAAGACTAGAAGGTCATGGGCTTTTATGAATAATTGTGGTTTGTATAAAATTATTCTGTGGTCGTCCATGATGCCGTAGCTGTATTTCATAACTTTCCATCATAAAATTTAGTTCAAATAGTAAGCTTTGATTGTGTAGGTACTTTCCTAGGGGATGTTGCCACCTTATTCTTTGAACTTTTAATTGTATTATATAGATATGCATCAAGGTAGCATTGCATAGGTTCTTCTTTTAACATTAAATTAATATTTAAGTCTAAGATATTTATCCTCTCTAAGATTCTGGTCCAATAGCCTATTAACTTCCATTCTTCACTTCTATCAAGATGCATTTCTACTTTTTGAATATAATCAATCTGTTCAGTCATAGACCTGTAAGTCCG
>PMNN01000140.1 GCA_003161815.1 Methanobacterium sp.
TTTAATTCTTTAAATTTGATTTTGAATTCTGTTCCGTGACTTCTGTCAAGGTCTATTGTTCCATCCAACTGTTGGACAAGTAAATTTACCAGTTTAAGGCCTAATGATGATTTTATATTTCTAAAATCCAAGTCTTCAGGGAAACCCACCCCATCATCACTGATAATGAGCTCAAATTCATTTTCAAGAGATTTAAGGGATACATTTAATTCACCAACACCATTATCCGGGTATGCATATTTCAAACTGTTGGAGACTAGCTCACTGATGATTAATCCACACGGAACAGCAGTTTCCATCTTAAGATAAATATCATCAACAGTTATTACAGGTGTGATTCTTTTATTTTTGCTGTAAGAGTTAAATAAATTAGAAACCAAGTCTCTAATGTAGTAGTCAAAAGATATTCCGGTGAAATCATTTGACTGGTAAAGCATTTGATGAAGCAAGGCCATCGAAAAAACCCGATTTTGACTCTCATGTAAAACATTAACCGCTGTATAATCATCTTGTACATAAGCCTCTTGCAGATCTAACAAACTCGAAATAATCTGCAAATTATTCTTCACACGATGATGAATCTCCTTTAGGAGAACTTCCTTTTCCTCAAGAGAAGATTTAATCTCGTCTTCTGCTTGTTTACGTTCAGTGATATCAGTGCCAATGATTAAAACATATTCCATTTTATCATTCTTAATAACTGTCGTAAATTTATTTAGAACCCACCGAAATTTGCCATTCTTATCAATGATTCTCGCTTCAAGAGGATCTACATTTCCTTGTACTAATAATTCAGAAAAATTTTTTTTATGAAGAACAAATTCTTCTTTAGGGAAAATTTCTAATTCCTAGAAATGTTTTCCTACCAATTCATCCTTGGATAGACCAGTAATTCGCTCTACAGCTGGATTAACATCTGCTAACACACCGTCTAAATCTGTTAGTATGGTGTAATCAAGGTTTGATTCAAAAAGAGTCCTATATTTCTCTTCACTAGCACGTAACGCATTTTCCGCCTTTTTAAGTTCGGTGATGTCAGTTGCTGTTATTATGAATTTTTTGAACTTTTTTTCATCGTCTAGTGTGGAGAAAGTATTTAGATGCGCGTAAACTTTGTTTCCATCATTTTTGATGAACTCAACCTCACAAGTTTGCCCAGGACCTGTTTTTTTAACTATTTCTAAATGTTTATAGAATTTTCTTCGAGATTCAGAAGTCATAAACTGGATAAATGCACTGTTAATTACTTCTGGTTTTTTAACGCCTAGAAGCGCTGCTCCAGCTAGATTAGTCTCTTTAATTATTTCTTTTTTATCCAATGTGAAATATCCCATAGGTGCAAATTCATAAAGGTTAAAATATTTCAATTTTGCTTCTTCTAATTCTTCCTGACTACGCCGAAATTGCTTGTTTTGCATTTCTAGTTCAATCTGGTGTGTTTGGAGTTCATGGACTAATTCAGGAAAATCATCAGATGGAGGCATCTCAGATTTAAGATTTTCACTTAATATTTCTTCGGCCTTATCTCGCAGTTTATTATTATTACTATATTTTTTCATAATATAGTCCCGAATAATCATAAACTTATTAATAAATTAATTATGTTATTATGTTATTACTTGATTAAACTTTTATGGGCTAATAAATGATAAAGTTATTCATTTTTCGACAAAATATTATCATAGGTAAAGTAGCTATCAATACCATATATTTTTTTTTATTATGAAGATAGGAGGTCCAAAATTTGCGAAAACATAAATGCCGTATATGCAACTATATCTACGATCCTGAGGTGGGTGAGCCCCGAACTAAAACTGCGCCTGGCACGGCTTTTGAGGATTTGCCAGACACTTGGAGATGCCCTAAATGNNGTGCCTAAATTCAAGTTCTCACCAATTTAAAGTTGAGTGGGATATATTCCAAAATTTATATCAAAAAGAGGCAGTCATAAAAGATTAAAGAGCAAATAATTTTTTTTTAATCACTGAATTTAGTTAATGGATTTATAAAATAGTTTGAATATATAATAATACTTTTCATATTAAAAGTATAACGAAAATCGACTCTAAAATGGAGTTATAAATATAAGGATATCTCACAGATTGATTAAGGTCGTGAATTATCAGACTACTCGGAATTAAAAGGATTTCTAAAACATAGTTGAATATTATTTCAAAAAAAATTATTCAATAAATTACTTCTCTTATACTAATACATAACAAATTCAAGACAATATCCATTTTTCCTAAATCTGGGATTTACGGGGTTATTTACTCTATAATAATTCAACTGTATAGCTAGTGTTTTTGAATCTCTTATCCAGGGTTAGAAGAGAGGTTTCCTCTTTTTCAGAAGCTGCTAAAAATAGTGAATCATATAAACTAATTTTCTCTTCTAAAGCAATTTGGAAGGATCTTTCAATTAACTCCTCCGTTGATATAACCTCACATACTGTCCTTATAAATTCAGTGCTCCGTTTCAATGCTTCTCGGATTATCTCCTCGTTTTCATGAAAAATAGCAACTCTTTTCCAAGCTACGTTTGCTACTTCTGCCATTGCTAAATCTACAGTTATCAGGTCTTGATCTTGAATTGCTTGAACAGCTTTAGATGATGCTTTTTCCCGGAAGAAGATTGCAGCTATTATGCTTGAGTCCAGAATAATTTTATCTTGCATTTCTATCCTCTCTTATGAGTGCTGCTGATTCCACATCGCTAATCATCTGTCCCCTTAATTCCTGAGCATCTTTCAATAGCCTTTTCCTACTTTTACTCTTAATCAATTCGATAGCAGCGTTTCTCATCTCTTCCTGCCAGTTAACATCATCCATTTGATCCATCATCTTCCTAAACTTAACTGGTATTCTGATACTGTAAACAGATTTTGCAGACATGATGTAATGTATATAAAATAATAATATAAATAATTTGAGATTAAATAAAACTAAAATTCTAATAAAAAAATTAATCAACAACTGCGTCCCATTCACTACTAATACATCACAATTTCAGGACAATATCCCTAAAAAACAGTAAAATATTTAACAACCCAATAATTATTCAGTTAATTAATTCAATTTTTATTCTATGATTTGCATCAATGGATAAATACTATTCTAGTTCCTTTACCGCTTTTTTTATTCTTATTAGGAATTCTTCAGCATCATGAATGATTGATTCTGCTTCTTTTCTGGATGGTTGATAATCAATATCATAATCTGCCATAACCCTCTTAGTTTCTGCCTTAGCTAATATTTTAGCATAAACATCTTCAATACTCCCATCCTTAACAAAATGAAGACCAAACGCTGATATAAGCCCAGAATGTGTTCGAGGATGAATATCTCTTAGTATAAAAAAATAGTTTACATTGTCAAAAAAATATTTTTTAACTAAAATACTATAAAAAAAAGTAATTTTATAAATCTTTATTAAGGTTTAAAATTCGATTATACTCTTTTTCACTTAACCTAAAACCACAGGAGATCAATCTGTCAAGGTTATATTTAAAATCAATCTTATCATGAGCCGCGGCCATAAGCAAAATCCCAATAGTACCGGTGATCTTTAATCCCATTAGTTCAGCTGTTCTTCTGGCCTGACCATCATCTATGATTAGTAGATCATCTATCTCTCTGGATAGAATTATAGCTTCAGACTCTCCTTTACCCAGGTTAATCGACATGGATTCTACGGCAGTTATATTTTTTACCTCTCGAACTTTAATCCAATCAGCAGAACCTACCGTATTAGCCCCTGGTCTATTCTCACCCACGATTACGACTTCTCGGTAAACTTCTGGAGGAATGTATATTTCATTGAAGTATGTTTTGAGAAGAACTAGCTGATCGATAACCGATAGAGCAATTAAGGGAGTAGAGTCAGATACTATAATCATTTTAACTCATCGCTTCTTTAAGAGTTTTTAGGTCTTTCTCTGCATCTCTAGCATTGTAATCGAGCGGAACATTCTTTTCACTAAGTAACCGTATCATTTCCCACCGATTTAACCCAGCCAGTTCCGAAGCTTTCCCCAAAGATAATTTACCCTCACGGTAAAGTTCCACAGCCAATGAACATCGTATGAACTGATCTAATTGGTCTTCACTAACCTTCAAGGTGGCCAGTAAAGAAAATGGCAATCTAATTTCAGTTTTAATTTGTTCCATAGAATAATACTCTCCTAGATAATAACAGCGTGAATCTAACTTTAATAATTTATGTATTTCTTNNCCCAAAGAATCTAAAACTTATACCATTCTCCCAATACCACCATGATAAATATAATAACAAGATTCACCTATGGAATCTGTAGTTTGATTATTCTCCAATAAAATATGTGGGCAGATTTCAATTTATCCTTCAGATCCTATCCAGATACTTTTCCAGCTCGCTCAAATAAAATCACACCATCATTCTTCACATTTCTGATGAAAGAATAACCTTGCACAACCAGCCTATTAAAACGTGATTTCTTCATATCCTGTGCAGATATGTACTTACCATGTTGAAGAAGTAAAGGAATAGAAACATCAACCAGTTCATCCAGAGTCACATCTCCCACGACAAGTATATCAATTATCAGAATCTTCCCTAACTACTCCCCGAGCCGCGGACCCAAACAGGATAATAGTATCCACTCGCTCACCATATTTCTCCAGAACCTTATCACGAAATTCACGTGCAATACCCCGGCATTTCTCCTGCCTATTCATATACACACTATATCTCCAACAG
>PMNN01000269.1 GCA_003161815.1 Methanobacterium sp.
ATTATTGCCTGACAATTGAGGCAGAAAATATGATTCTTTCCTGCTTCATTTTTCCAGGGACAGTTTAAAAACTCAATGTAGTATCCTTGCTCATTAAAATCATTTTTACTCATAATACCGAAGTTGGAGAGTAAATCAGATATCCAAGCAAGATAAGCATCAAATATCACTTTGGGTTCATCTGATTCGTAATTTAACCCTAATTTATTTATCTGATCGTCAAAACTTGGTATATCATTCTCTATCCGTTTGGAGAAAATATTTAAGAGCTTGTCTTGAATCTCTTCATCTGATTGATCGGCGGAGTTTTTTAAGGATGTTTGAACAAGGTCGGAAAAGTCGGCGAAAACACTATTTTTAATTTCAAATTGTTTTTTCTTCTCTGAACTATGTTTATAAACCGCCATTTCAATGTTAGCATGCACTTCCCCTTCCCTGAAAGGTTTAATTAAGTATCCATAAGGTTCAGTCTCTCTAGCTCGCTTTAACACTTCATCATCTGAATATGCTGTCAAATATATGATGGGAATATCCAAAGTATCCCGTATTTGTTGAGCAGCTTCTATACCATCCATACTGCCTTTTATAACTATATCCATCAATATCAAATCTGGTTTAGTTTCTTTGGCTTTACTAACAGCATCCTCACCAGTATCCACCCAACCAACAATATTGTAACCCCAATTCTGCAGTTTACGTTTAATGAGCATAGCCATTATACTCTCATCTTCAACCACCAGAATTCGCTCACCGGACATTTTAAATATTTCCTTTATATTTTAATTCCTCGAAAGTAATTCTAAACTCCGTACCATCCACATAATCAAGTTCTACAACACCGTCTATTTGACGGGTTAAATTATTTACAAGTTCTAATCCCAAAGATTCGGTATTTTTCAAGTCAAAACTCTGGGGAAAGCCTATTCCATCGTCTTTAATGATTAATGTAAATTTATCATCCGTTTTACTGAATATTATAGTGATGATGCCATTTCTATCATCAGGAAATGCATATTTCAAACTGTTTGTTAATAATTCGTTTATTATCAAACCTAGAGGAATTCCAGTATTAATGTTTAACATAATGTCTTCAACATTGATAATCAGCTTTATTTGATCAGGAGAGATGTTATAAGTATCAAATATATCAGTAGTCAGGTCTTGGATGTATTCCCCGAATTCAATCCTTTTAAGGTCGGTTGATTGATAAAGTTTTTCATGTATAAGCGCCATGGAATCTGCGCGTCTTTTACTATCCCTAAATAAATCAAAGTCTACTTTATCCTTGATGTAATAAGATTGAAGCTCGAGTAGATTTGAGATCATCATAAAATTATTTTTAACTCGGTGATGAATTTCCTTAATAAGCACCTCTTTATCTTTCAATGCTTCCTGAAGCTGATTCCTACTACTCATAAGTTCCTCTAGTTCATCACGTTCTGTGAGAGCTCTCTTAATTGCCGGTACTAATTTTATGAGATTATTCTTAAAAACATAGTCTGTTGCGCCTTTTTTGCGCATGTTTACTGCTAATTCATGCCCAATTTTGCCACTGACAAAAATAAACGGTGTATGTGAAGAACTCTTTTTGGCGATTTCTAAAGCAGAAATCCCATCAAAATGAGGGAGAGAATGATCAGCTAGTATTACATCGGGTTTAAATTCATCGAGTTCTCTGATGAAATCTTTTTCGGTTTCCACTCTCTTGGATAAAAATTTTAAACCTTCACGACGCATTTCATATTCCATCAATTCAGCATCAAGCTGTACATCCTTTAGTATAAGGACCTTAATTTCTTCTTCCATCACTACTCAACCCCTTTAGATGAAACTATGTTGATTCATATATAAAAATGCTCTTGTAATAATCAATAAATTTTTTTGTATATAGGGGAATATCAGTTAATTGAAATTAAGGGTTTAAATGTTTTTTTTTAAAAAAAAAGAACATGAGATTTGCCGTTAAAAAAAAGTTAGAGTTAAAAAATATTATCTAAACGAATTAAAAGATTTTTAGATTATAAGGTAAGCATAGACGAGTCGAAAAACAATTTGATGAACTTAAATTTAAGTGGGCAGAAAAAAAATTCTACATCTACATGATTCAGGGACTTTTTTTATGAGTTTCTTAATTTTTTTCGTCTAATTATGAAATAACCGTATATGGAGATGTAACATAAAATTGCGTATATTAAAAATGGTATTTTAGCGGTTTGGATGAAAATGCTGTAATTGCTGGGTGTTAACTGAGCGTTTCCAAGGAATATAGCTAGAACAGCCATGGTCACTCCCATTCCCATCATCTGGCCCATTACACGCATGGTGTTTAAAGTTGCACTGGAAACTCCGAAAAATCTTTTATCAAAGTATTTTAATGATATTTCTGTGCTAGAGGCAGCAGAAAGACCATATCCGAGCCCAATGATGGCAAGGGCTGTTATTATATAAATAAAACTGGTGGTTTCATTTAACAGGATGAAAAAGGTTAATCCAATGGCTGTCAGTGCCATGCCAACGGCTGCTATATATCGGGGTAATGTGAAATCTAAGAGTTTACCCACTAGTAAGGAAGAAATTGCGACGAAAACTGACTGAACACATAACAATAGGCCTGTCTGGTCAGGTGTTAAACCTCTTAGGTTTTGGAGATAGAGGCTCAAGAGGAAAAAAGTAAATATTCCCGGGCCATAGTTTACTAGAGATGTTAAATTGTTGATTATATAAACCCTGTCAAACAGTATTTGGGGATCTAGAAGAGGGTTTTTAACTTTTGTCTGAAGCCAGATAAAAACAATAACTCCTAAAGAACCGAATATCATTGCTAAAATCCCAATAGTGGTTGTGACGGCTGAAAAACCATACATAATAGCTATTAGAGATAATGCGAAGACGGAAATGCTGCTGATACTTAATCCTTCAGTGTGCGACTCGAACCACTCATCTTTTAGTTTAAATATGAATAGTATGGCTAATATTCCAAGGGGGATAGTGAAAAGGAATATGCTTCTCCATCCGAAGTATTGTGTCAGGAATCCTCCCAGAACAGGTCCGGTGGAAAGTCCAATATATGATGCTGCCACACTGATGGAGAGTGGTTTTCCCTCCTCTTCCCTGGAATAAACTGAGGCGATTAAGGAATATACATTTCCATAAATCATAGAGCTCCCCAAAGCTTGGAAAATCCTGGATATTAATAATATCATTCCAGAAGTGGATATGGCAGATAAAACACTCGCTAATATGAATACAATTATTCCATAGGTAATAACACGCTTTTTACCGTATATACCTGCTAATTTTCCAAAGGGTATTAAAAAAATAGCAGAAAAAAGCAGATATGAAGTGGGAATCCAGCTTAAAAATACAGAGTTCAATGAAAAAGTCTGGGCGATATCCGGTAAGGCTATGTTAATAGCTGAACTTACATAGGTAACCAAAAAACTGATTATAATGCTTACCAGTAAGACATTATTCTTAATAGATTCATTATTCGTCATTTAACCAGTTAATAATTCGAAATTTAAACTATAAAAAAATCCATAAATATACTTTCCATTTTTTTTAATAAATTTTATGTACTTGTTATTATAAATAGGTTTTTATGAAATCGTTTATACAGTTTGCATTGAATAAGGCGTATGAGATGGCTTGAGAAATCAAGTGAATAAAATGTTTTGAAGTTAATAAGTTGATTGATTGGGAGAATTTCCACCCTAATGTTGCGGATATGTATGATAATCACACAAAAAAAGGGTGGTAGGACCGAATGTATGATGAGATATTGATGGTTCAAGCTTTTAATTCCGCAAACATGGCATGGATTATGGATCCTGAGCATGAACGCAAGGTTACAGACTGTATTTCGCTTATCAAGTTTCTGGGGGTTCACGGAAACTATTCCAGATTATTCAACAGTCTGATATTTCCGAGAACGACTCTCCCAAACCGGTATAGTCCAGGGAATATGAATAGTTGCAAAGTACAACTGAATAGAATCTAAATATGGGGATTTAATTGGAGAAAAAGGGCTTTTTGGATAGATTTATAAGACTTTCAAAGCCTACAGGCAGGCCTCAATGGGGGCATGCGTTTAGGGCTATTATTTTAATGGTTATTGCAGGTTTAGTAGCTAAATTTCTGGGTTTTGACAATGGAATAGCATTGATAGTGTTTGTAACTCTTTTAGCTAGCATAATAATTGATATTTCACTCCCCATTAGAAAAGTTGCTATATTGGCATTAGTTGGACTTTTCATGACCACTTTGGCATTCATAAGTGCTTCTTTAGCACTCTCAAGCCTGGAAGTGTTTATTTTCTTTACAGTAATTTGGGTTTTTTTTAGCATTTCCATGTACATTTTCGGAAGCATTGAAGGATCTTTAGGTTTCATCTTCTTTTTAATTTATTTTTTAGCAGTATTAATGGTTAATAAACAGTCAAGNNTTATCTGGAATTCCTATTAACTCCAATTATTATGATATTTTTAAACTTGGCAGTACTTTAAAAGGTTTAAGGAGTTATAGTAATCTAATAACTTCAAGATTAACTTCCAAATCACAATTATATTTTAATAATTTTTTAAATGCATCAGATGAATTCAGTTTAAAAATAGCGGATCACATCAAGAATAATAAAGGCAGNNGGAAAAGAGATAAGGAAAATAAAAATCCCTGAAAAATCTTTAAAACAAGTTTTGGCAGCTAACTTTAACTTAAATAACCTCTATATTCGTCATGCAATACGTTTTACTCTAGCAATGGTGCTAGCATTAACTTTAGTTTATTTAACTAGGGAAAGAAGTGTGATATGGGTAACTATGGGGGTTCTTATCATTTTAAAACCTGATATCACCAGCACAATTGATAACTTTATTTCAA
>PMNN01000186.1:0-1807 GCA_003161815.1 Methanobacterium sp.
TTATATATTATTTATTAATTAAGTGTAATATATTTTTTTGTTTGATATTTGATGAATAAAATTTTATATCCTATGCTTTCCATAATTAAATACATGTATGGTCATTAAAATCGGGAATAATAGATTAAAATTAATTTTAATATATTAAAAAAAAATTGTAAATAGGGTATAAGAACTATGATATTTGAAACAGTGAAATCTAAGGGGATCGCCCATAAATCCTATTTTATAGGATCTAATGGTTCTGCAGCAGTTATTGATCCACGTAGAGATTGTGACGTATACTTGGAAATTGCAGAGAGGAATAATCTAAAAATAGAATACATATTCGAAACACACCGCAACGAAGATTACACTATAGGCTCAATTGAACTAAGAGAAATTGTGAATGCGGAAGTTTATCATGGATCCAATCTCGATTTCACTTATGGAACCCCCGCGTATGAAGGGGATAAATTCCAGTTAGGATCCATTGAACTGGAAATTATAGATACACCCGGTCACACGGATGAAAGCATATCTATCACAGTGACGGATAAAGATGTCTCAGAAGATGTTTACCTGATCTTTACTGGTGATGCTCTATTTGCCGGGGAGACTGGTAGAGTTGACCTTTACGGTGCATTAGAGAAAAAAAGGTTAGCTGAAAATCTTTATAACAGTATTTTCCATAAAATACTACCCTTAGGTGATCATGTGATTCTATGCCCGGCTCATGGTGCAGGGTCGGTTTGTGGGGCGGATATACGGGAACAGGAGCTCACTACTATTGGATACGAGGTAAGAAATACTCCCATTCTAAGTTACAGTCAAGATGAATTTATTGAGAATAAGATTAATGAAAAACTTTATTATCCCCCATATTTTGATAAAATGGTTGATATTAACTTAAAAGGACCTGATCTTATTTGCAGGCTTCCGGAATTAAAAGTTTTAAAAGTAAGTGAAGTTAAACAGTTAAAAGAAAATGGGGTTCAAATTATTGATGTTAGGAAACCCACTAGTTATGGTGGGGGACACATGCCTCAAATTTTAAGTATTTGGAAGGATGGTGCTCCTGCCTATGCGGGTTGGATGCTTAATTACCAGGACCCCATCATTATAGTTGATGAAGATGGTGAAAGCATTGACGAGGTTCGTAGATACCTGGTTCGTCTGGGATATGATAATATTTACGGATATCTCGGTGGAGGATTCAGTAAATGGTATATGCACGCGGAACCTATTGAAAAACTGGATTTATGGTCTGTACAGGAACTTAGAGAAAATCAGGGTGATGAATCAATATTCCTATTAGATGTCCGAAAAATCACTGATTGGGAAGCTGGTTATATTAAAGATGCTCATCACATTTATTTAGGATATTTAAAGGATCGATTAGACCAGGTACCCCGTAATAAAAAGATAGTGATTTACTGTGATGCGGGTAATAAATCCACTATAGCAGGCAGTATTCTGCTGAGGAATGGTTATACTGATGTTGTAACCGTGTTAGGTAGCATGGATGCTTGGAGAAAAGCAGGATATCCTGAAATAAAACCATAATGATTAAAAAAAAAGAAGAATTCAACACTCGATTTCATGGGGGATTTCCTTAGAATATTATTTTATTGTTTATTTTAATCGTTCTTGAATTTTTTCGCTTCGAAGCTCTCGTAAAGCATCTGCCGCTATCCATTTAGCACTTTTATCATCGATTCTCTGGATTTGCATAGCAACATTTAAGGATTCATTATTAAGATTTCTATTCTTCTTTCCTATCTGCCTTAAAGCCCAGTTAACAGCTTTTTTAACATAATTACGGTTA
>PMNN01000186.1:1866-5259 GCA_003161815.1 Methanobacterium sp.
TCAATCAAGCTTGCAAGTATTTTGGTTTCATTATAACCTGCATCCCAAAGTTTCGCTGCTAGTTCATGATTTTTTCCAGCTTCTTTAGCTATACGACGGAGTTCGGGTATTCTTACTCCATAAACTTTTTTTGAATTTATCCCAAACCTCATCATACCCTTAACATCTTCAGGGTTTGACAGTAAATCCAGTTCCTGGATTATATCTTCATATTCCATAGAAATGTAAAAATCCTCCAATCTAAAATTAATTAATTCTAACATCAACTAGATTGATAAGCATTATTGTGCAGTAGAAAAAATTTTTTGGTTAAGAATAAATTTTTTTTATTCTACTGTAGGAAACTTGAATATTTCTAATTCTTCTAAAAAAATGTTTTTTTAAATATTCTTTTTGTTATTATGATCTAATTGTAAACCATAACCAATTGTTATGGCTGGTATTATTACATATAAAGGTACTACACGCAATGCATAGTCTATTATACTAGTGTGTGAAACTCCTACTATTATCATTATTAAATCGAAGATTATGCTGATGATTATCCAAGTAATAGCAATTATAATCCCTTCTTTAATAAAATTAGTAGTAACATCCTTAAAATATAAATAAGAAAACAACGCCACGCTTATAATTATAGCTAATGCGGATATTATATCGAATAGGGATTCTGTAAATGGTAAATATATCAAAGCTGTTGTAATCAAGGTTGGTATTAACCATACTAAGAATCCATAACCTACTAATTTTAAAATTCTATTCATAGAACATTTCACTCCCTATAAATCATCATTAAACCCCAATTTTTTTTTATTTCAATTAAATTGTTCAAAATTAAATTTTTTCTCTAATCTTGTTTTGAATCATATATCCAAATCCGATAGTTATAGTAGGTATGATTAAGTATTTAAGACCTATACCCATGATATAATTTGATAAACTCATATGCATGGGACTTGATGGTAAAAACAAGAATAAATCTATAATAATGCTTATTATAAACCATATCCCACCAATTATTACGCCTTCCCGGATAAAACTTGTCTCTATGTTTTTTAAATAGAAATATGAAAATATTACTGCAGATATAGTTACAATCACTGACATGATTGATTCAAAAAGAGGGTAAAAAGGAATTCTCAGTGGATATATTACCAAAGAAACCAGAAATGGTGTTAACCACACTAAAAATCCGAATACCAGTATTCTCAAAACTCTGTTCAAAATTTTATCCCCTAATTTTTATGGGTTGTCTTATGATTGTTTTAAGTCTTTCAGGTTTTGTTCTACGCACATCACTTATATATATCTCATGATGATTCTCGCCAGGCTTACTACCATCAAAATCGTAGCCTTTTTCCTTAATAAAACCGTGTAGTTTCTCAACTGTTGGTCCTTCCAGAGAATAAGGACCTATATGCATTATTTGTGCTGATAATCCTTCATGGAGGTTTTTAAATCGTATCTTGGAAAGTGCTTGTGGATTTTTCTTTTTTTCCACTTCTTCAATTGCCTCGTTTATCAATCTTTTAGCTATAAATCCAGGTTGTCTTATCATTACGGTCCAATTCCAGCTACTTTTATCTTCAATGCTGAAATCCTCCGTATCAGGAACCCACCAGAGCCCTTCAAGAGGCATTACCACGTAATCCTGCGATTTCATCTTTTTACTTATAAATTTCACCTTGTAAGATACTGGAAACAATGATTCCATCGCATATTGATATTCTTGTGACGTGTTTGGGTCTCCTTGACCATCTATCATTAAAAAAATTCATCTCAGGAACATCTACAATAGAAACTTCTTTTGTGGATGAATTATAAAATTCCTTATTCTCCCTTTTTAAGTCTATCTTTGGCAAATTTAACCACCCATTAAAAACTATTCTATTTTATATCTCTTTTTAAAACTATTTTTTAATTTCAGTGAATCAAACCTCGGTTAAAAGTTCATTCTCCGGAACTTCGTTAGGATCACTTAGATATATTTCCATGGGTGCTCCTATAAAACCCACTATTTCCCCCAATAAAACCGGGACTTCATCGTAGGATCCTTTAAATGATATATAAGCCACCTGTTTTTCCTCTATTTATCTTCTCTTTTATTTCCATTTATTTATCCCACCTTACTTTTTTTTATTCGTCATTTAATATTACCCTAAATCCCTAATTTGAAAACTTAATTTAAATTTCTATCATTTTTTTTCATAGAATTTATTTATTTTCCATATTTTCTTTGATGAAGTTTTCAACCCATTCCTTTTCAATTTTTAAATGAGCAAGTGGTCTGCTGAATAGCGCTATCACATGATTCGGAGCTTCTAAATCTTCTTGCATCTTTACAGAGCTTTCTAAAAATTTGATCCGCCCATCCATTGACTTTATATAATTTTCCAGGCATTTATGCACTTCTTTAGGTTCTAAAACAGTAAGATAAGCAATGCCTAAATCGAAAGGTGATATTACCTTTTTATTCCATGAAAGAAGATCCTGAACCTTTTCTTTCATAGCGGTTCTCCCCTGTTCAGTGATAGTGTAAACTTTACGTGAGGGTTTTCCTTCCACTTTCTCCAATCTTGATTCAACAATTCCCTTTTTCTCTAATTTCTTTAGGACGTAGTAAATGGAGGAGAATCCTATCTGAGTCCAATTACGCATTCCCCAGGCTTCAATAGTTTTTTCAATTTGATAGCCATACTGTGGTTCCTCATATAACAATCCTAGTATAGACACTTCAATATCGGATATTATATTCATATAATATAATAGATGTAGAATAATAATATTTAAAGATTTCTAAAAAAAATTTTTTTAATTCAAAAAAATATGTAATCAAAGAAATAGGAAATATTATAGCTTTAATCAAAAGAAAGTAAATTAATAATAGGTTTTTTTCTAACCATAAAAAAAAGCATCCATTATATTTATTTCGAATAGTGATTTCAAATGGAAGATATTATTTGGTGGTTGATAGCCGGGACCCGGGGAGGTATTAATCGTGCTAGAATNNTTGAATTTAGATTATAAAACTGTGAGACATCATATGGATGTATTAATTAAAAATAATATCGTTAGATCATCTGGTGATGGACAATACGGTACCGTTTACATGCTTTCAAATGTAATGAAGGATAATTTTGAATCATTTAAAGAAATCTGGAAAGTTTCAGAGGAAGAAAAAGATATTTAATGATATTAATTAGGAGGTTAAAAAATTGTTGTACAGTGACATAGGTTTTGGAGTGGCTTTCGCTAATGTTTGTATGTTATTAGTTTTACTTTCTATATACTGGCAGAATTATCGTAAATGGAAATCGCAATATACTATTGGTCTTTTAGTCTTTGGAATATTTTTATTAATTCAAAACATCCTTTCCCTGGGATTTTTAGGCT
>PMNN01000046.1 GCA_003161815.1 Methanobacterium sp.
TCTACCAACTGAGCTACCAGCCCTTATATTTAATTCATTTGACTTGATATTATTTAAAGTTAATGCTTTTTAAATCTCGGTGGAGATAGATAAATGGAAGAATTTAACATAAGAAGCCCAGAAGAACATGATTTCTTAAAGATAGCTGAAATAGCCCCTAAATGTCTTCCTATGGTCACTGAAAAAAATTCTATTTATCATCTATTCACTAAATTCTTTAAAAACACATCTTTGGTAGTAGAAACAGCAGAAGATGAAATTATTGGCTTTCTTTTGGGCTTTATATCCCAAGAAAATCCACAGGATGCTTATATACATCTTTTATGTGTATCACCTGAGTTTAGAAAAAAAGGACTGGCTAAGGCTTTAATATGGAAATTTCTGGACATTGTAAGGATGAAAGGATGTTATCGAACTTATTTAATCACTAAACCAGAAAATTTAACTGCCATTGAATTTTATAAGAGATTAGGGTTTAAATTTGATGGTGAAGGTGAAAAAATTCAGATAAATGGTNNTTAAAGATTATAATGGCTTCGGAGATCACAGGGTGGTATTCTGCAAACTCCTAGATTAATGTTTCATAAAGCTTTTAATAGATTCATTTAAATAATATATTTTACAACTGCTTTAGATAAAGTTGTAATTTATTAAGTCTAAATAAGTTTTATAAAAATCATTTTCAAAGTTTAGAGTAATAATTTTTTTATTTACATTTAAAAAAAAAGAATTATTGAATGAGAATATCAAATTTACAAAGTTTATATTGTGAGGAAAAATTTCATGCCCTTAATCGCTCAAAATCATTTTCAATTTATAATAGAATTCGCTGTTTTAATGATAATTGGGGTTACATTTCTTTTAAATATAGTACCTTTATCTTTAAGTGCCGTATTATTAATTGCACTTATTATTAGTATTGGAATATCACTTTTATTTGGATTTGATGCTATATCGCTGCTTGCACCAAGTCTTAGTGCTCATGAGTTCACCCACCCTTATGGATCTATTGCATTACTCGCCATAGTAACTTGTCTAGCGTCTATATACATAATGGAAGAAGTGGGCATAAACACCAGGAGTTTAAAAAGTTTTATAATACTCCTCATAGTCTTTATAACACTTGCTGGAGGACTAGTTCACAGAGATTTCCTGGGAATGTGGATATTAGGACTTTTAATTGGATTCTTTATACTATCAAAATCCTTCCGCCGGAAATCAGTGTTAACTATTAAAAGAGCTTCGATGGTAATTGTTCTTATACTAGCTGCCTTCGGTGCATTGGAAGGTTTATCTAGATTATTAAATTTACCTGTGTTAAGTCCTCTTTTAAGGTTGGATAGACTTAACCTAAACTCCGTATCCAGTATTGCTTTGGTACTAAAAAATACTTACCTCATAGGCCATAATCCTGCTTCTGCTTATTGGGGGAGTGATGCATTAGGATTTGCTGATGGATACATATCTCTGCCTATAAATCTGATCACATTGTTTGGATTACCTTTTCCCCTATTTTATGGTATTCTGGTTACTAAAAAAGATGTCATAGATTATTTTGTGCCGGGAATATTTGGGTTTAGCTATGATTTCGGTTATTTAACATTTTTTCTGATTCTCGCGTATGTTGTGGCAGTGTTACTTATAGGATTGAAAATACTCAGCGTATACCGTGAGAAAAGAGAGAGGGGTAATAAAAGTTTACTTGGGAGAGAAGCTCTGCTCATAGGCTCTATAACAGCTTTTATTAGCCAGGCTTGGATAGGATTCTTCGTAATTAACCGTGATATTAATGGAACAGCTCTGGTAACATTTTTATTCCTAGGCGCCCTGGTATTAGGACATGTATTATTAGTTAAAAAGAATTAGAATTAAAAAAAAGTTAGGAGGAAAAATAATATGAAGAAGGCTTTGATATTGTTGGGATGCCCTGAGGCACCTGCTCAAACACCAATGGCTGTGTATGCTGCTTATAAACTCTCTGGTATGGGTTATGAAGTTACAGTGGCTAGTACACCATCGGCCATGAAATTATTAGAGGTTACGGATCCCCAGGAATATTACGTTAAAAATAAGATAGATATAGAATCGTGTATAAACAATTTAGAAGCACGTGATTTTGACTTACTTTTAGGATTTGTACATAAGGATGCAGCGGTTTCCTATTTTGTAACATTTTATCATATTCTGAATACGAAATCTATGGCTGTAGTTTTTGAGAGGGATTCAGAATTACTCGAGAAATTTATAGAAGATCTTGAAGAAAGTACTGATGCGACTATTGTATCGGCCAGGGCTTATCACAATCCTACACCTTTAAGAGTTAAATTTGACAGAGCAATTGAACAGTTGGGGGATTAATAAATGTCATTCTGTCTTGATACTTATTTACAGGAATCTGAAAATTATGAGATACTTATTTCTAAGGTGGGTTTTAAGGAGTCTAAGAAAGTCATAGAGGATCATTCTCCTGAAGTTGTATATGTTGATGCTGGTGCAAAGATATTAGGTGTAAGAATTATAGGAATACCTCCCATTCCAATCGGAATCANNCCTCCCGTTCCCATTGGAATCAATGATGATAAGGATACTGTTACTTTGTCCTATACTAAACCTTGTTATGGGACAGCTGTGATAGAATTACCAGTGAAAAAGGAAGATATTGAAAATATCAGATCTATAACTATTAATCCTTTTAAAAAATGATATTGGTAAACTAGGTTAACATTTATTTATCCTTAATTCCTATTTTTTTAACTCTAATTATTAATCTTTAACTAAAATAATCACTTTTTTCTCAATTTAAATTATCAAATTATTTGAATTATTTTTTTTTTTTAATTACATTTTTTTGGGGCCATAAAACTTAAATCTTGAATTATAAAAATTTATTGTAAATAGAATTGTAAAAAAAAATTAAATTTAATTTAGTATTTCATATTAAATCATCATATAAACTCAAATTTAATATTAGATTTAAAATAAAAGACAGATTAAGGAATAAAAAAAACNNCAGCTTTAGAATTAGCAGTACAAGATCAAGTAAATGCTGGTGTGAATTTAATATCCGATGGTCAAGTAAGAGGGAACATGCTAGAAGTTTTTGCAAGAGAAATACCAGGTATGATGGTCAAGGATGGAACTCCTTTAATTATTGGGAAAATACAACCAGCACCCTATTCAATAGGAGCTTCCGATATTGATATGGCTTTAAAAACAGCAAAAAATTTATCATCTGATTTTAAAAATGATTCACAAATTCTATCTGAAGATAAATTCCAAGAAAACTTTAAAGGAATTAAGGCTATTATAACTGGACCAACCACATTAGCACTATCCAGTAGAATAGAAGGATTTTATAATAAAGATAAAAAAGATAAAGCAATCATTGACTTAGCATGGGCTCTTAAAAAAGAAGCTGAACGTCTTCAAAATGCAGGAGCAGCTGTAATACAGATTGATGAACCATTCCTCTCCACTGGAATAGCAGATCTAAAAACAGCAAAGAAAGCACTGGAGATAATAGTCCATGATTTACCCCAACCCACCAGCATGCACGTTTGCGGCTCAATATCAGAGGTATTAGATGAACTTTTAAAATTTAAAGTAAACATAATCGACTGCGAATTTGCAGATCAAAGTAAAAATTTAGAAGCTTTAGAGAACATTAATTTAAAGGGAAAAAAGATTGGATTTGGTTGTATAGACACTAAAACCAATACAGTTGAAAGTAAAGAAAAGGTAGCAGGCATCATAAAAAAGGGTATTGAACTAGTGGGAGAAGAAAATTTGATAGTTGATCCAGATTGTGGAATGAGGCTACGATCACGAGAGGCAGCATATTCTAAATTAAAAGTAATGGTGGAGGCAGTGAAATGGCTCTCTTAATTGAAGAAGATGAGATAGCAGATGGTTGGGAAACATTAGTAAGAAGGATTATGCAAGATGGAAAAGAGATAAAGGATGAAAGAGGTTCCTTAACACGGGAAATCTTAAATATCATGGTAAGCATCCGAAATCCTCTCGGTAAATCGATGACTGATTATTACCTAGGTAACATGACTGGAATAAAGAATATCAGGGTACCAGAGGGATACTTCTGGAGTGGTGAAAAACTCGAGAAGTACTCGGAACAATTCCTTAGTAAGGATCAGCAAGGCTTCGTATACACTTATGGTAACCGACTGCGTAAGCATTTCCATGGTATAGATCAAATACAAGAGGCAATTAATAGACTCCGCAATTGTCAAGAGTCAAGAAGAGCCATATCAATAACTTGGGATCCTACCCTTGACAGTATAAATGATGAAGTACCCTGCATGATCCTAGTAGATTTTAAAATAAGAGATGGGAAGCTTAACACGACGGGATTATGGCGTTCACATGATATATACGGCGCTTGGCTGCCAAATGCTGTAGGACTTACAAATTTAGCTTTATACGCTGCAGATGAGCTGGATATGAAGGTTGGAACTTTAACAATTCACTCAATAAGTGCACATATCTATGAGGTTAACTTTGATGATGCAAAAAATATTTTAAATTTATAAAAA
>PMNN01000118.1 GCA_003161815.1 Methanobacterium sp.
ACCCCAGATCCAGCGCAGTTGCTTTAAGCCACATATTCTCCAATACATGAGCCAATGATTCTTGCTCAGCCGGTGGAATTCCCCTAAGTTCAGCAACTATAATAAAATAAGGAGCAGTACTCACTCCCGGAACACCTTTATCCACAACCATCTTAAGCCTATTCAGAAAGGGTTGAAACTTAGATTTCATAAAAGGCTTTTCTATTATTAAACTTTCAAAATGCTGGACTCCATCTGCAGCCTTATTCTTCATGAGCAAAGCTAAAGTTTCAATACTTTTACTATCCTTTTGAAAGACAAAAAAACGCCTGAAATCATTTTCATTGCCAACTGCAGCGGCAGCATATGGTGCTAACATTCCAGATTCTATTATTTCTTCTATAAGTTCTTTTGGCGGTTTTTCTTCTTTAAAAACTCGTATAGAATGTCTTGATTTTACTATTTCATCAAATATTTGGTTACGTTCATCCTGATCAGTTTCCATATTCCCTCACCTTCCAAATCATTTACATTAATATTATTATTGTCTTTTTTGATTCATTAATTTTTCAATAGCAGTTCCTAGTCTCTTAATACCCTCGGTGATCTGTTCTTCATTTGCGTTTGAGAAATTAAGTCTTAGGGTATTTATTCGAGGATTATTTACATAAAAGGCCTCTCCTGGTACAAAGGCCACTTTTTCCTTCAAAGATAATTCAAAAAGTTTTAGGGAAGATATATTCTCGGGAAGAGTTACCCATAAAAACATTCCACCTTCAGGTTCAGTGTATTTAACTTCAGAAGGAAAATATTTCTTCATCATTGTTATCATGAGATCCCGTTGGCTTTTATAGAGCTTTCGGATTTGTTGAATGTGCCTTTCTACATTATTATTCTGTAAGTATTGGTAAACCACCCTCTGAGTGAAGTAGTTAGAGTGTAAATCTGAAGCCTGTTTGGCTGTGATAAGTTTATCCATCACCTCTAATGGTGCCACAATCCATCCCATCCTCATGCCTGGTGAGATTATCTTGGAGAATGAACCGAATAGTAGAGATCCTGGCAAATAAGACTTAATAGGTAGAAGATCGTCTCCCATGAATCTTATCTCGCCATAGGGATTATCTTCCATCATCACGGTATCGTGACCTTTAAGGATATCTGCCACTTCTTTTCTCTTTTTTTCAGAATAAGTTATGCCTGTGGGGTTTTGGAAATTAGTGACAGTGTAAAATAGTTTTACATTTTCTTTGGTGATAATATCTTCCAGAGCTTCAGTATCCACACCATCTCCATTAAGTGGTACTGATTTGAAGCAGGGTTCAAACAAACTAAAGGCCTGAATAGCAGCCAGATAAGTGGGTCGCTCCAAAAGGATTTGATCTCCTTTGTTTACAAAGATTTTTCCCACCAAGTCCAGACATTGTTGGGAACCATTGGTTATGAGAATTTCCTCTGATTTAACTTCTAAACCTTTCTGAGAGTATCTTTTTGCAATATATTCTCGAAGAGCAGTGTATCCTTCAGTGGTGCTGTATTGGAGGATTTTATCCCCATGTGCTTTTAAAACTTTAGATGCAGCTGCAGCAATTTCATCCACTGGAAATGATCGAGGATTGGGAAGACCACCAGCAAATGATATCATCTCCGGATCCTCAGTGATCTTCAGAATTTCCCTTACAAAGGATCGGGGTATGTGCTCCATCCTATCTGCGAATAAATAATTTATAAAAATTCCTCCAAATTTAAGTTTCAAAGATTTTTGATAAAATAGAATATTAAATATAAATTTATTATTATTTAATAATTTTAAGGATATATTTCTTCCAATCTATCCATAGCCTCTTTTATTTCTTCATAAGATGTTGCATAAGATAGTCGGACATGATTTTGTCCATAAATTCCACAAGCACTTCCAGGCACCAGTATAACATCTTTTTTTAAAGCATCAACTACAAAAACCTCCGGATATTTGATTTTAGGNNTGTACCTTCAACATTTCCTCAATTAAATTAGGAGTAGATGTAACATATCCTATTCTAAATCCAGTCATAGCGTACGACTTAGAAAACCCATTAATGGTAATAACATTTTCTGAAAATCTGGCGGGACTATAATGCTTTTCATCATAAATTATTTTCTCATATATCTCATCTGATATTATAGCCAATCCAAGATCATCAGCTATTTCAGTAATAACCTTTATATCCTTCTTTTTCATAACACTGCCCGTGGGATTTGCAGGTGAATTTAATATGATAGCCCTAGTCCGGGGTGTAATCTTCTCCAAAACTCTTTCTGGAGTCATTCTAAATTCATCCTCTTCTTTAAGTCTTACAGGAATTGATACCCCACCTGCTAATTTCACAGATGCGTCATAGGACACAAAACCGGGATCTGGAATCAATACTTCATCATCCTCATTTATCAAAGCTTGAAGGGCAATGTGGAGAGCTTCGCTGGCACCCACCGTAACTATAATAGATTCTGGATCGACTAATATATTATTATCTTCTTCTAATTTAGTTGAAATGGCATTTCTAAGTTCTAAAATACCTTTATTAACCGTGTAATGTGTGAATCCTTCATCTAAAGCTTTTTTAGCAGCTTCTATTATGTGGGGTGGTGTGTTGAAGTCAGGCTCTCCTAAACCGAGGTTAATGGAATCCTCTCCAACCAGTTCAAACATTTTTCGTATTCCAGAAAGATTTATTGATTTAACTCTTCTTGCAGGCTCCATGAAAATTACCATTATCTATTTTTATCTATACTTATATAAAGAGAATCATGACTGAGTTAAAAAGGTCTCTTGGCCTTTTTGATGTGACAAGCCTGGTAATCGGTACCATAGTGGGTGCGGATATTTACATCGCCGCGGCATTTGGAGCGGGTTTTCTAGGACCAGCTTCTGTGCTTGCTTGGATTTTAGCGGGAGTTATGGCGATGACCATAGCACTATGCTTTGCTGAATGTTCCTCCTTAGTTCCTCAAGTGGGAGGGCCTTACGCGTATGCTAAAGAAGCATTTGGAGATTTTACAGGCTTTATTGTAGGATGGTCTCTTCTGATCGCCTCTTGGAGTGCTATAGCAGTATTCCCCCTAGCATTTGTTTCCTATCTCAAGTTTTTTTTCCCTAATATCTCCTTGACCGTGCAAATAATAGTTAAAATTCTATTTGTTCTATTTTTGACAGTTGTTAACTATTTCGGGGTTCGTCAAGCAGGTAAGGCTAACGATATATTAACGATCTTAAAGATAGCACCTATACTGATATTTACCATCGCTGGAATCATTTATTTCATACTAAAACCATCCATTCTCATTTCTAACTTCACGCCTCTGGCACCATTAGGCTTTGGGGGTCTGGGAAGTGCTCTAGTATTAATATTCTGGGCTTATGTTGGATTTGAACTGGTAACAGTTCCTTCAGATGAAATTATAGATTCTAAAAAAACCATACCCTTGGCTATAGGCATAGGTATGGGTATAATCGTCCTTTTCTACTTTGTAACTAATTTCGTGATTATAGGTATAGTTCCCTGGATGAATCTTTCAACATCAACAGCGCCACTGGCATTAGCTGGATTTGCACTGATGGGAGCTTTAGGTGCAGCTTTTTTAACTATTGGCGCTCTTCTATCAATTTCAGGTTCTGATGAGGCGGGTATTTTATCATCCGCCCGAATACCTTACGCCATGGCGGGAGATGGTCTGCTCCCTAAGTTCTTTGCCAAAATTCATCCCAAATACGGAACGCCTTATGTGGCATTGATTATACAAAATACTGTAACATTAATAGCGGCTATATTTGGCACTATAAGCCAATTAATTATTCTATCAGTATTCACAATACTATTCTGCTACCTTATAACCTGCATCTCTGTTTTCCCCTTAAGAAATAAATATAGTGGAGGCTTCCGGCTACCATGGATCATACCTATTTCAGGGATTTTGATCAGTATTTACATGATGACTCAATGCGCACTTAATCAAATTATAGTCGGCACAATTCTTATATTATTAGGTGTCCCCATATACGTGAAATACGCCCCACGGACTGAAATAAAAACTGTGCAAAGAGATATAAAGTTAGGCAGAGATTTTTTCTCAAAACAAGTTCAACTAGATAGAATATTTCTCGCTAACTTCCTTAGACAGCTTAGGGAATTAATAAAGAGAATCTAAAAATCTATGGTTCAAAATATTATATCCTAAATTTCAATTTAATTTTTAGAAATAAAAATTTCCCTACTTTTCACAAACCCCACATTGATAACATCCAAAAGTCTCGCACCAGGGTGTTATATCACCATTCATTGCCTTCTTGTATTCTTTCTTTAAAAATTCTGTTTCAATCCCCACGTTAATGTTCTTCCAAGGTAAAATATCATCCAAATTCCAGTGAGGAGTCTTTTTTTTCCATCGTGTTAGAGGAACTCTGTTTCTCCAGGATAATTCAATAATATCTCCCACGGTAGAGTTTCCCTGTGATAAAACATGTTGTATCAGGGCAATCTTCGTATTCTCTGTTTTAAAAGATTTTAATCTAATTTCTGAACGTATATACTTGATTTTTTCATTTAAAGAATCAAAATCAAATCCCTGCCACTGGAAAGGTGTATGTGGCTTAGGTATAAATGGATTTATACTTATTTTCAGAGCATTTTTTCTCTCAGGAACTTTTTGTAATCTTTTTATCAGTCCAACCAGTTCTTCCAGATCTTTCCTGGTTTCTGTGGGCAAACCAACCATAAAATAGAGTTTAACATTTAAATCATGTTTAAAAGCCCTGTTCAAGACTTCTAAAATATTATCATCGGTTATAGGTTTATTAGCAACCTTCCTGATTCTCCAGGTTGACTCCGGCGCTATTGTTATGGTTCTAAGCCCGCTTTTATGTAAAATATTTAGTAAATTATCTGAAACAGATTCTATCCTTAAAGAAGGTGTGGTAAGTTGAAATTCTCGATCATAAAGCTCCTGGCACAGTTCTTCTATCTTAGAATAGTCTGATACTGCAGCACCGATAAGAGCCACCCTATCAAGACCTGTGGCTTTCCTGCATTTTTCCGCAATTTCCAAGAGTTTTTTAAGAGGCATTTCTCTGCGGGGACGGTACATGCATCCGGCCATACAAAATCTGCATCCTCGAGTGCATCCTCGAGAAACTCCCAGTAGAAAAGCCCGTCCAAAAGCGGGTATGTAATTTTTATCATCGGTTTCGGATATAATCTGTTTTATGGGGTGCCAAGCATCTTGCATATCTTCCACCACCACCATTTTAACAGGATGATCTGGTACATAAACCCCGTCTATATTCATTAGGGCATCTATTTCTTTACGGGGGTCTTCCAGTTCAAGATAAGTGTCTATGAATTCATCCAGAATCATCTCCGCCTCTCCCACCAAAAAGATATCTATAAAATTGCTCATTGGCAGGGGATTGGAGCTGGCACAAGGTCCACCAGCTATTATCAAAGGGTCATCTGCTGTTCGTTCATTTTTCTTAAGAGGAATTCCTCCTTTGGAGAGCATATCCAGGACATTGAAGTAATCCTGTTCGTACTGCAGGGAAAAACTAACGATATCAAAATCTTTAAGGATGGTTCCTGACTCAAGACTATTATAGTAAGGGTAAACTATTCTTTCACAGTAAACATCTTCCCTTGAATTTAAAAAATCATATATGATATGAAATCCAAGAGATGACATTGCGCTGCGGTAAAGGTTAGGGTAACAGGATGCAAAGCGTAGATCCACCTTGCGTGGATCCTTGATAACCACATTATGTTCCAGCAGCATAACTTATAATTTAACATAGAACATAATCAAGATATCTGATGGAAAGGGATTAAAAAAAAATGAAAGATAAAAAATACCGAAAAGTTGCTTTAGGAGGCACCTTTGATAAATTCCATGAAGGACATCGGAAGCTTATAGAAAAAGCATTCGAGATAGGTCAGGAAGTATTGATAGGAGTTACATCCGATGAATTTGCAGGATCGAAGGGTAATATTGAACATTGCAAAGTTAGAATGTCTAAATTAAAAAATATACTAGATGAATTCGATGGTAAATATATTATAGCACGCTTAGACGAACCATACGGTCCCACAGTCTACGCTGATGATATTGATGCGATTGTGGTGAGTGAGGAAACTGAACCAACCGCTCTCCAGATAAATGAAGAACGTACTATGAAGGGATTGAAGCCTATGAATATAATAACAATTAGGATGGTTCTAGCAGAAGATGGAAAACCCATATCCTCCACTAGAATACGGAAAGGAGAGATAGATGTAAAAGGAGCTCTTCTAAACGACATTTAAAGTTTCTTAAAGATTCTTTTTTACTACTAATTGAATTTGTTTAAAAAAAATGTGATCATAATGATTGTAACTGTCGGATCCCAAAATCCAGTGAAAATCCAGGCTACCCTTAATGTTTTAAAAAAGGTTTATAAAGATTTAGAAGTACACTCCGCAGAAGTAGATTCAGGAGTGCCAGATCAACCTATAGGATTGGATCAAACCATTGAAGGCGCGGTAAACCGAGCTAAAAAATCATACTCACAGAATTGTGATCTTAGTGTAGGTATTGAATCAGGTTTATTGGAGACTCCGCATACTATCACCGGTTATGTGGATTTGCAATGGTGCGCTATCTTTGATGGTAAAAAAGTAACCCTGGGAGTAAGTGCTGGATTTGAATATCCTCCACGAGTAGTAGAAGAAGTATTAAAAGGTATAGAAGTGGGGAATATTATGGATGAACTTACGGGGATAGATCATCTGGGAAAGAAGATGGGTGCCGTGAGTTATCTTTCCCATGGAATGCTAGATCGTGTGGGAAATACGGAGCAGTGTGTGTTGATGGCTATGATACCCCGTATGAATAGTGAGATATACTATTAAGCTGATAAAAGCTAGAATTATTTTGAATTATTAAATTTTATGTTCCAATAACTATTTATTTAGAGAATAAAGAATTTTTAGAGGAATTTTTTGAGTTGAAGATTGGTGTTATAAACTCAGTTTATCCTGAATTTAAGGATAATTCCCATGGTTTTTTGTGCATCGCCTTAAGGGGAAATTAGTAAAAAAGGTAACGAAATCATGTGAAGTTCACAGTAATACGGGAAAATGGATTAAAAAAAAAATATGTCATTAATAAATCATTTTTTATCCATAAGTTAATTTAAGGATTAATCAATTTCTCCAATCGTTTAACAGCATTATATTTATCCTTTTTATCCAATTTAACTTCACATAACACGTCTTTGAGAGTCTGTATAGAGTTATCATAAACTTCACGGTCCACAGGATAAGGGTAACCATCTTTTCCACCATGAGTAAAACTATATTTCACTGGATCCTTCCAACTCGGCTCTGAACCATAAACCAAGTCAGATATTAAAGCTAATGCTCTGATTTTCTTAGGACCAATACCCTCCAAAGAAACCAGTTCCTCATAACCCGATGGCTGTAATTCCCATGCTCGTTTTAAAACCTCAAATTCCCGGTCTGAAATATCCATATCCAACACGGGATGATGTCTGGGCATTTTAAATTCAGAGCAGTACTTATCCAAACGACTCTGAGATTCGCTGACTAAAGGAGTCTTATCCTTGAAATATTTCCTCAAATGTTCAGGGTTATCACATAGGAGATCTACACTGATTCTCCGCGCATCATCACTTTGCAGTGCAGTCATATCCAATGATTCTGTTTCAACTTTATCACAACAGATTCCATGATGAGGCTCCTTAACAAACTCTACAACATTCTCAGAAAGCCAATGATACCTACGAGCATAATGATTATCCTGATTCATTCCTTGCTGGATAATAGCCCATTCACCCTTCTCATTTAAAAGAAATGAATGGTGATAAAGATTGTAACCATCCTGTATACATGAGTTATCAATTTTAGCAGCTAATTTACTGGAATAAACCATATCTTCAACTTTACTAGTTGAAAGAGAGAAAATATCTCCCGCTTTTTCAATATCATCCGGAGTCTTCCGTGAAGCACGGCCTTTACCACCAGCTACCATTATTCCATGTTCTTCTGGATTAAGAGCCATCTTCATAGCCCCGCAGGTGGTGGTGGTAGTTCCGGAGGAATGCCAATCAAATCCTATGACACACGATAATGCTTGGAACCAGTAAGGGTCTGATATACGTCTTAAAAACTCGTCAGAACCATATTCATAGAGTATAACCTCAGTAATTCCTTTAGTTAATTTTACCATCCTCTGAAAAAGCCATTTAGGAGCATGACCACCATGTAAAGGGAGATTAACAACTCCTCTGCGAGATTGCATTAAAATTTCCACCCATAAAAAATATTTTTAGTAAAAAAAAATCGTATATCCTTTTTTTTAGCATGTATTATATATTATTTTATCCAGCTCCCGGAATATACCCTGGTTTTCATCATGTTGAAACCTAGTTTTTATATTTTCTCGATAAACATCAAGGTTCTCCAGAAATTTTTGGATATCATCTTTATCCGGATCCTCATGGAACTCTCCGTACTCCAGTCTTTTTAGATAAATAGCGTTGAGTATCTGTTCGAACTGCTTCTTAACTGGGATGCTTAGAATAGGTTTTTCCAGATATAATGCTTCAGATATTAAAGTGAATCCACCATTAGTTATAACCGCTCGAGCAGAAGCCAGATCTTCAAAAAATTCATCTTCATTGAAATCTTTGAAAATCAAGTTGTCATCTATTTCATTTTTATGGAATCCGTAAACTATGAATTCCTCATCAAATTCTTTTAGAAGCTTTAAAAGCTCCAAATTTGAGTCAGTAGTCTGATAAACTAGTATATGTTTTCCCTCGGCTGGTTTTATATCTAGAACGTTCTCTCGTAGAATGGGTGGGAACATTTTCACTTTATCCGGATTTTTAACTGGAGGAAAGTAGTAACTAGTGATTAGATATTGACGAGGTCTTTGGATAAATGATCGAACCACTCCCGCAGCCTTGATCCTGTCACTTAAATATTCATTAAACACTTTAATGTCGCATTGAGTAATTACATGCATGTTATCTAAGCTAATCAATGGTATTCTTAATATTTTACTTAATAAATTAGAATAAAATTCAAAATCAGATATGATGAGTTGAGGTTTAAATGCTTTAGCTACATTGTACATTAAACGCAGGTTATATTCCAAGTCCATGGGAAGGTCTTTAATATTACTGATAAGTGTTTTAGTGTTGTTAACCTGATTGTACTCATAAACCGTGTTAAAACCTTCAATCTCATATACGTCATCAAATTTATCGGAAAGATACTGATAAGCCCGGTCACTGGCGAATATTATAACTTCATTTTTCTCAAGTAGATGTTTTATAACCACCGCACTGCGTATAGCATGACCCATTCCCTCGCCACATACACTGTAAAGGATTCTTTTCTTATCTGAATGGCCAAAGTTATAATTCAATTCATCCGCGCTTATCTTTCTACCCGTGAAATGGTATAAAGTACTTTTAGCATATTTAATTGCCAGATTTTTTCTACCTTCTTGCTCGAGTCTTCTGGTTGAAACAAAAAGCCTTGGAGTTCTCAATACCTTAAAGTAACTTATAGAGGCAATTTTTTCGATGTAATCTGTATCTTCCCCAAAGTCCAGATTTTCGTCAAAACCCTCTACTTCTTCATGAAGGGTTCTTCTGGTGATTATTCCATAGCATCCTGCACCATGAGGTTTAATAGATTCCACGTTTCTCATGAAAAAGTTGGCAAAGTCATGGGATAATTTATCGAATGTTTTATCACTCAGTGGGGCTATTTGGGTGATAGCGATGCCTAAATCATATTCTTCAAACTCTTCCAATGCACTTTTAATGTATCTATCTGTTAAAATTACATCAGAATCTAAAAAAAGTAAATATTCTCCCTGTGCCACTTCTGCACCGCTATTCCTGCCGACAGAAGGTATTCCACCTTTTACGATTTTACAACCATATTTTTGTGCGATGTCCCGGGTACTGTCCCTGGAGCCTGCATCAGCCACTATAACTTCATAATTATCGAAATTTTGTCTGCGAATACTTTCCAGTAATTTGGGAAGATATTTCTCCTCGTTATACGTAGGTATTATAATACTAAGCTTCATGTAGTTTTCTCTTAATTATTATTCATTATAATTCACTGAATTCTAGAAGTTTTACTATTTTTCAGATTACCTTCTAATATAAATAAATTTAATGTTATGTTAAAAGTATGAGTAAAAATTCCAGGTCATGAAAAATCCATCTGCTTTACCTTGGAAAGTCTGATAAAGATTCAGCAGGGTCTCTTTATCATTAATGGTGGATTTGATATCTATTATACTTTTATCATTATTATTTTCTATGCTTAAAATATCATAGTTACTCATATTAACCGGTTGTGCTGGGTGAATAACAGTTATTTGATGATAATCCGGGTTACTTCCCCCTATCTCCAAACCAAGTCCTGCTAGTATAATTATAAGAATTATAATGCTGGGTTTTATTAAATTACGTGGTGAAAAAGGTTTCTCTATAAAATACATGCCTATTAACCCCGCGAGTCCGATAATAGCCGGATTTGAAAATATACCCCCATCAACTATCCCAATTAATGCGAGGGTAGCTGCAAAGGCTATTATAAGTTTATATAAATCGATCCGGTTATCCATCGAGATTAAACTAGTTACATAGATCAATGGTAATGTTAAAAATATTACGTAAGCTAAGGGGGAAATGTATTTAAAAAGGGATTCACCGGTGTGTACGTGTGATGGAACCACCACACCCAATATAGTGGTGAACGTGTATCCTAGAACTGATTTAAATATATGAGTATGGATGATGCTAGTTGAAGTTATATTCGGATTCAGGGATACGAATACTGTGAAAATCGACACTCCAAACTTTAATCTTAACAATACTTCACAGATTAAACCGATGGTAAATGTAATTAAAATTAGGATGATAGTGTACTTCAAATATTTTTTACTGGAATATGTATCCTGCATATTGAATTTATGATTATTAATCTTAGTAGAGGAAATTAAAGAATTTATTAATAGTAAACTTCCCATTAATATTAAAAATATTACGGCTTTAGATTCAGAGGAGCCTAAAGTCAATGGCCAGAAAAGAGAAGTCACTATCCCATGTAGAAAACCCAATTTCCACACTAAAATTCCGAGTATTATCATTAAAATACCGACTATACTAAGACGATTCAAATACAAAATTTATCACCAAACATTAAGTTACTTTTTGAAAAATAAATAAAAAAAGGAGTATAATTGTTTATTTAGGCGTGGAAACCGCGAGCATTCTCTCCACACTCTTCCTTGCCTTATCTGCAATTACTGCATCCACATTTACCTTGAAATCCTCATTTAAAAGTGAATTCTTTACTTTATCCAGTGTGTGAAGCTTCATAGTTTTACAAATCGCCTCACTTAAAAGAGGAATAATAGTTTTATCAGGATTTTCTCTTTTAAGCCGGGTTACCAAATCAACCTCGGTACCGATGATAAAGGTTTCCTTATTAGATTCAACCACATAACGGATCATACCTCCCGTGCTCAAAACTTCATCCGCCTCATCCTGAACTTCAGGATCACATTCCGGATGAACTAATAACACTGCATCAGGATAATTCTCCCTCAAAAAATAAATATCTCCCTCATGGAACATTTTATGAACGTAACAATGCCCCTCCTCAGGTATAGGAATAATCATCTTATCTGACTTCTGGGAAACATACCAAGCAAGATTCATATCCGGACCAAAGAGTATCTCATCCTCATTAAGACTCTCCACCACAGCCGCAGCATTAGAGGATGTGCATAATATATCCGCCTCAGCTTTAGCCTCTGCAAGAGTGTTCACGTAAAGAACAACCGCAGCATCAGGATATTTCTCCCTAGCCCTCCTCACCGCATCTGCAGGTAGCATGTGGGCCATGGGACATTCAGCCTCCCGATCTGGTATCAGTATCTTTTTTTGAGGATTTAAAATAGCCGCAGTTTCAGCCATAAAATCCACTCCACAGAAAACAACGAGATCTGATTCAGTTATATGAGACGCCTTTATACACAGCTCTAAAGAATCACCTACAAAATCTGCTATCTCTTGTACATCTCCTGTTTGGTAATTATGAGCTAGTATTATTGCATTTTTCTCTTTTTTAAGTTCTATAATCTCCATCTGTAAATTATTCAACATATAATCGTCCCTTATATTAATTCAATCAAAATTCCAAAAAAATTTTGTTAAAATTAAATCAAAATGTTAATAATAATAGAAATAAATTTTAAATTTTAATATTTATTTTTTTTAGAAGTTTTTTTAATAAAAGTTCTATCGGATGATTTATAAATCCTCTGGTTCCAGAAAATTATCCACTTCAGCACCATCTAAGGTATTCTCACATTCACATAGATTATCTGAAGGAATTTTTTTTATAGAATCCGACAATATTCTAATCAAATCTTTTCTTTTATTCTCCACAACCTCAAATACTTCATCAATAGTTAATTTACTCGGTGATATAGAGGCTGCGTAATTAGAGACTGTGCAGATGCTGCTATAACACATTTCAAGCTCTCTGGCCAATATTACCTCAGGTAAACCCGTCATACCCACTACGGTACCACCTAACTGTCGAAACATTTGAATTTCAGCTGCAGTTTCAAATCGAGGACCCTCCGTGCACACATATACACCATTGCCTATAACATTGCCTGAAGATATTAAAATATCTCTCAATTGTGAACAATAAGGCTCTGTAACATCTATATGAACTGTCCTATCATCATAGAACGTGCCTTTCCTCATCCGAGTAAAATCTAGGAAATCATGGGGAACCACAAAATCGCCTGGTTTAATTGATTCATCCATAGATCCAACCGCATTAGTTGCGATTACTTTTTCCACGCCCATTTTCTTCAAGGACCAAATATTGGAGAGGTAATTAACCATATGAGGTGGTTTAGCATGTCCCAGAGTATGTCTAGGCATGAAAACCACTTCTTTACCATGAAGCTGGAATATGGACATTTCCGGAGAGGGACCATAAGGCGTTTCCACCACCTTATAAACTATTTCCTCCCCCAACTCCACAATCTCGTATACACCTGTTCCGCCGATTATGCCTATCATAATAAAATCCTTTATATTAATTTCTATTAAAAATATGATTTCATTTACATATTTCAAATTTAAGCTTCAATATTATCAGTACTATCCTTTAGCTACACCTAACGGCACCATTCTAGCGACTAAACTAGATATTCCTGCACCATTAGCTGTTCTAACTACTCTATCAACATCCTTATAAGCTCCAGGTGCCTCCTCAGCCATCACCGGCATTGAACTGGCTTTAACAATGATACCCCTCGCTTCCAATGACTTCTGAATCTCCTCGCCACTATAAAGTCTTTTAGCACCAGCCCTACTCATTACACGCCCCGCGCCATGAGCAGTTGAACCAAAAGTCTCCTGCATGGCAGTATCCGTTCCATGAAGAACATAAGAAGCCGTGCCCATACTCCCCGGAATAAGAACCGGTTGACCCAACTTTCTATACTCTGAAGGAATTTCCTTTCTACCCGGTCCAAAAGCACGTGTAGCTCCCTTCCTATGCACATATACCTCCATATCTCGACCTTTTACATTATGAACTTCTTTCTTCGCTATATTATGAGCAACATCATAAACTATACCCATATCCATATCCTCAGCATCCCTATGGAATACTCTTTCAAAAGATTCCCTAACCCAATGTACAATCATCTGACGATTAGTCCAAGCGAAATTCGCACCAGCAGACATAGCTTGGAAGTAATTCTGAGCCTCAGGTGAATCTGCAGGCGCACAGGCCAACTGCCTATCCGGAAGATCTATTTGATATCTTTTAGTCGCTTTATCCATAGTTCTCAGGTAATCGGAGCATATTTGATGACCACATCCCCTAGAACCAGTGTGAA
>PMNN01000019.1 GCA_003161815.1 Methanobacterium sp.
TGTAAAGGGAAAATTTATCCCTTCTCATCCATCTTTTTTATTCAGTTTTAATTTAAATAGGGTCTGGGTGGGTGTTTTTTGCTTCTTTTTCTTAGCTTCCCGTTTGAACTTCTTGTTTGTTCCATTAATTATAAAAATAATATTAACCCCCTCTGATTTTTGAGTTTCTTTGGAGGGTTGTGAATCTTTAGTTTTATTTTTTGATATGTTGAAATGATTGNNTTCCTCCTGGTGTTTAAATGAAACCTCCGTTGATCTATGACCAAAAAGACTTCAAATGGAATTTGTTAGGCGAGATACTTAAAATTTTCGATTCTCGCAGAACTCGGCAAGAACTGGCTAAACAAGGTATAAAACCTATTAATAAATCTGTGAAGATGTTAAAAGTGGTTTTAATGGCTATATTATTTTCAGAGATGTTTCTTATGTTTTAAAGGAGCTGAAAGAAAGATCTGAGCTTCGAAAATTTGTAGGAATCTGTGAAGTTTCTTCTGACGATGAATTATCAAGATTTATGAGTCAATTTACTGATAAACAGTTTATAAACTTGGTTTTAATGATTTTAAATACCATATTACAGCCTAAAAGGCGTAATAAGGCATTTATCATTGTAGATTCAACTGATATTCAAGTGGATCTGAACTGGTTTCGCAGGAAAATTAGTAAAAAATCCCTTGAGAACAAGCCGTTTAAATGGGGTTACAGTTCATCAAAAAGCTTCTACATAAGTTATAAACTTACATTAGCTATTGATTATCAAACAAGAAAGCCTATGGCTTTCTTGATTCATGAAGGATCTCCTCATGATTCGAAAATCTATATTGAAATCCTAGAGGAACTACGAAGAAGACGTATAATGCGCCGTGGTGACACAATAATCATGGATAAAGGATATTAAAGTTATAATAATTACCAGTTAGGTATTTTAAGATACTACATCGTTCCATTAATTTTCCCAAAATCCAATTTCAAACTAAAACGAGCTTTAAACAGTTTAAGCTATCCATTACAAATTTTCAATAATTCAAAGCTAGAAAATAAGATAAAAAAGTTTTTCCAAGGACTAAAAAAAGAATTCAAATCAAAAATGGACAGATGGCAAGATTTTAAATATATAAGAAGCATAATCGAAGACATGTTCAAATTAGCCAAAAAATCATTAGACTTAGAAAAAATACACCGTTACACGCGCAAATCAATCACCAAACACGTCTCACTGAATGTACTTTTACTAGGCACCATCACAACACTCGGACATACATCCAAAACAGCCCTACAAACCCTCGCTGAATCCTAAAAAATGGAGGAGGTTAATTTATATGTTTTGGATTCATTATTGATCCATCCAGATTTAGATTTAGGGATTGTAAGCTATATTTAACAAAATAATAATTAATTTACTTTTTTTTTAATTTAAAAATGTTAGATCATGATAAATTTGTTATAGCATCATGATGTTATTTTAAGAAATTTAATTTTTTTCGAAATATTTATACATGACAATAGTAGTTATTAAATTAATGTTTAAATTAAATCATGAATTTCAGAAACATTGGCCTTTGATAACTGCATTAAGCATTCTTTGGCTTATTACTATTTATTTTCTGGTTGTTTCTTTAAATATGAATCATGGTAATTTTATTTATGGTTTAGATGATGCATATATCCATATGGCCATAGCAAAAAATTTTGCATTACATGGTGTATGGGGTGTAACACAATACGAATTTAGTTCTGCTTCTTCTTCTCTTCTTTGGACACTCCTATTATCAACTATTTATTTCTTTATTGGGCCTAATATTTACGTTCCTTTTATATTAAACATTATTCTAAGTAGTTTTACAATTTTTTTAGTTTATTATATAGTTAAATCCTATAAAATTCTTCCAATCTACAATCTAATGATCCTAATTGGAGTTATATTTTTTGCTCCAATACCATTTTTAATATTTTCAGGTATGGAAACCATTTTACAAATAATTCTTGTTCTTGCCTTTGTATACTTGTCAGTTCAAATATTAACTAACGATAGCGCTCCTAAAATGCAATATTATAATTTAATATTATTAACTATTCCATTAACAATGATTAGATATGAAAGCCTAATTCTAATTTTCTTTATAGCAATTTTATTATTTATTAGCAAAAGATATAAGCTTTCTTTACCACTTATTGGATTAGCTATTCTTCCTTTAACATTATATGGTGTAATTTCAATATTTTATGGTGGAACATTCCTACCAAACTCCTTAATACTAAAATCTTCATTAATAGAGCACTATTCACAGATTTCAACAATTAACTTTCTGCAAACAGCTTTTATCGCTGAATTCCGCAATATTATGTATAATCCATCTCTAACCGTTTATGGCTTAATAAGTTTATCAATCATTGCCTTCCGTTTAATTAAAAATAAAACTTTATGGGATACTCCTACACTATGGCTAATCATTACAGATGTTTTAATCTTTGTGGAGTTTATGTTTACTGGCAGTGATTATGCACTACGAGACTCATCTTATTTGTTCGTTTTAGGAATAATTGGCATAATAATTGGCATATATGATTATCTACCAAAAAAATTAATATTTAAATTTAACAGGACATCAATTCCAAGATTTTTTTTAATTATTATATTGGCGACTCTTTTAATTTCACCTTTTATAATTAATTCTAAATATTCGCACAACTATCCTCAGGTAACTAATACTAAATTATATTATTTATCAAACACTCCACAAGAGACTAATAATATTTATGAACAGCAGTATCAAATGGCTTTATTTCTAAACGAATATTACACCAATGATTCAATTGCAGCTAACGATATAGGTGCCATTAACTATTATAATAATATAAAATGCTTAGATCTGATAGGTTTAGGAAGTAATGATGTAGCTAAAGCTCATGAAAATAATAAAATAAATCAACAAGAACTAGATTATTTAGCAAATAAACATAATGTTGAAATTGTGATGATGTATGAAAGTCCAGATATACCTCCAAACTGGATTAAAGTAGGAGAATGGATTATCCCACATGATGTAATAGTAGCAAACGACACTGTATACTTCTATGCAACATCATCACAATACGAAACTAACTTAATCGAAAACTTAAAACAATTCTCACCAAAACTACCAAAAGACATTATACAAAAAGGAATCTACACAAACAGCTAATCAAATAAAAGATTATAAAGCTTCAAAAATCAAAACTGATTTTTAAAGAATATCAATTAATATCGTAGGCAAATAAAATTTTAGACAAAATAATATATTTTTTAATTTTGCTATTGCCTCTTTAGGGTCTTCAATTTTTTATATAAGCAATAATTGCAAAGTTTATAAATTATGGGAAAAATCTTTTTAGTCATTAAGTTGTTTTTGCGATGTTGAGAAAGGAAAATTATATTTATTAGGGTCTTAGATTTTTGAGTTTTATTTAAGGATTTTCTGAGGTTATTTTTTGTTTATTGTTTATGTTTGGTGTGGTGGTTTGTAAAAGTGCAATTGGAAATTAATATATATTAGTTTTTGTATGGTTTTTAGACCGTAATATTTATTACAGATGAAGTATATAATTCCTCCGGTGATAGGATGAATCTTCCGATTGTTGTTGATGTAGAAGACCTCGAAATGGGTTTTNNGTTGGGCAATATACTTAAAATTTCCGATGATAGAAATGTGAGGCGGGATAATAGCTAAACAGGGTATAAAACCTGCTAAGAAAGCTGAAGAAATGTTTAAAGTAGTTTTAATTTTCATTGTTTTTCCGGGAATAATATTTCTTTTATGTTGTTTCAGAGCTTAACAAGAAGGAAGAAACTTCAAGAATTCGCAGGGATTACTCATGTGCCTTCTGAAGGTCAGGTATCTGAATTTTTATCCAGATTCACGTATAAACAGTTTATAGGATTGTTCTATTCTAATTTTAAACAGTTTATGTACGATCTAAAAGGCGTAGTAAGTCCTGTATTATCGGTGGATTCAACTGATATTCAGTTAGGATTTGAACTCGCAAATCCACAAATACACTAAAGAAGAATTAGAATATAAAGACTAAAAATGGTGTTATCAGCCAATCTAAAAGTTAAATACCATTGGTTTTAAACTAACTATGGCTTTNNGAACCGAAGAGGAGAAACGCAATTAGGAAAAGAGATACTGTAATCTTTGATAAGAGGGATATTTACAAGTACGATAACTATGTTTTAGGCCATAAAAAAGTACAGAATCATCCCTCTAATTTTTCCCAAAGAAAAAAATTAAACATTAAACGAGTTTTAAGCAAATTCAGTAGACATGATTCGAAAGAGGCAAACTATACACAGGACATTAAAAAACTAAAAACTAAAAACTANNCTTATTCACATTAAAAAAAAAGAAGGACTAGGACCTAAGGAAAAATGCACTGATATTACAGTCAGACTCAGTCCAATAAAATCCTCTCAAATAGCCGCACTTTTAGAAGAACTCATACTAACAAACGGCTACAACACCAACCAAAAGATACAAAAACTCGCAAAATCATAAAAACTAAGACCCTATATATTTAATTAAGTATTAATATCATGTCTAGTTATAATGTAAAGAATTATAATAAAACAAAACTAGTAGTACATGGGATTTAAATTACTAAAGATGGTCAAAAAGGTGATTTTAGTTATGATGGTTCTCGAACAATAAATCCTTAGTGATTAATTATTGTTTTATATTCCANNATGTAATAGAATTACTATCCATAAATTATCAATTTCACGAAAATTTGCACATTCAGAAATATAATTACTATAAGCTATTTTTAATAAATCTAAATTCACATAATCATTTATAAGAGATTTTTTTTCATTTAAAAGTTCTTTTAACTTTTTTTTCTCATATAATAAAAGATTTTTCTCTAATACAGAGTTAAAGTAGTTTTTTAAAGTACGCCATTGAATTTCTTCAGGTAAAATATTTTTCATAGAAATTCTTAGGATATAGCGATTCCAACCAGATTTAAATTTCATATTATTTGGAATTCCATAACAAAACTCTACAAGTCTTTTATCAAGAAAAGGATATCTTGGTTCAATATAGAAAGATGAAATATTCAGATCTTGCATTTCCCAAGCTTCTTCATGAGAGTTAATAACCCAATAATGGAATTCTCTAGCAGTTTTTAGTATGGATTTAATTGAAGTATAATTTAATGTTTTAAAATAATCTTCATCAAATTTCATGGCGAAATCCTTATTTAGAATATTTTCATCTTCATACGAATTTTTATGGAAGACTAATAGAAAATAATTCTTTAGGAGATTCTTGATATAAGTAGGTATTATAGGTATAATGAGATACATGAAAATTAATTTGAATAATGAGCGATTAGTGTTTTTTGAAATTGCATTTAATTCATATATTAATGTCTTCCAAGTTTTTTTAGCAACGAGTTCATTTAAATAGTTAGTTCCATGTGATATAATTTCATCTCCACCTCCCCCTCCTAAAAGAACACGAATGTCATTATCTTGCATATTTTTGTACATATTTCTTAGAATAGCCATATTAGGCGTTTTAAATGGCTGTTCTTGAACCTTAAATACCTTTAGAATGTTTTCTAAAGGATTTATATCACTACTTTCAATAAAACAAGGTTTGATACCGCCCGTATCTATAACTTTTTTAATATAATAACTCTCATCTACATCAGGAAATTTATTAAATATCATAGAAAAAGTTTTGATATCATTAAAATTTTGATTATTTTTTAAAATTTTTTTAGCCACACACACTACTGATGATGAATCCAATCCACCACTTAATTCAAATCCTATAGGAAATGCACTTCTTAAACGACATTTAACAGCTTCTGTAAATATATTTAAAAATGACTGGATATAATCCTCTTCTGAATTCATTATAATTTTGTATTCAGGATCGATTTCCCAGAATTTCTTAAGATTATCATTATCGTTATTTATTGTAAGTGAGTGTGCTTTATTTAAAAAAAGTACATCCTTATAAAATGTTATATTCTTATCTGTATTACTTCTCATTAGATAATATGCTAATTTCAGCTCGTTTAATTTAAAAGTTATTTCAGGAATTGCATAGAGTGCTTTCATTTCAGTTGCAAAGCAAAATAACTCATCCGATAAAAAATAGTAAAATGGTTTAACACCCATATGATCCCTAGCACAGAATAGATTTCCATGATTCTTATCCCATATGGCGAAAGCGAAATCTCCTAAAAGTTCTTCAGGACATTTTTCACCCCATTTTTGATAAGATTTCAATATAAAATAACTATCTGGAATATGTTCTACATTTTGTAATTTTAACTTTTTAGATAAATCATTTCGATTATCAATTCTTGCATCAGCAGTAATAATTAGCCCATCTTCTTCAAATGGTAATGATTCATGGAGTGATTCTTGTGTAGTGTAAAGAATCTGGTGACCTAAAGCAACAGATTCTTCACAATAAACTTTAGAGCCATCAGGTCCTCTGTGAGAGAGTTTATCATTCATTTTTTTAATTTGATCAAAAGGAACTGATCTACCATCTCTATAAAATATACCAGTAATAGCACTCATCTAAATTAACTCTAATGCTTAAACTATTTAAAATTAAAAATACTAATTTTTATCATTTTCAATTAAATTTATTAATCCATTAATATCATTATAAGAATGAACCAGTTTTAAACGACGTATAGGAACATTATTAATCAGAGTACTACATTGCTTTAAGTTTTCAGCCTGATCATTAATTTTAAATATTTTATTCGCAATAGAATGAGAAATTAAATCTAATACATTATCTTGTGAATCCATATATGTCAATTCCATTTGTTCTCCTATTTCTAAAAAATAAATTTTTTTAAGAATCAATGGTTTTAATGAAAATCCACAAGAAGCATCACAGAACAATTTATCTTTAATAGTACGTATATGGGTTAATATTACAGTATCATCCTTTATATAATTATAAGAACTTTTTGATAATCTAACATGATGATAACCAGGATTTACATAAGGTATACCATTACTTTTAAAGCTAATTGCTAAAAGATCATCTGTTACAAGTGGGTAATTTCTTTTATATAAATTTATAGCAGTAGTTGATTTCCCTGATCCCGTATTACCTATAAATGCAATTGCCCCATTATTTATTTTAACTGAACTACCATGAAGTACTAAAAAACCTCTCTGATGAAGTAAAAATCCCATAACAGGACCTAAAATATATGGAATAATAATATTTTCATCATCTGTATCTACAATGATTATTTTACCAGAACAAATTTTTATTTTACCAATATCATCCCATAACAAGTAAATATCCTCATTTTCAATAAAATAGTAACAATTATCTTTAGGAAAATCTATTTTATCACGAATTATTTTAACATCCGGATCAGTATTACATTCAATTTCCGTTATACCGGGTAACTCAATTTCTGATGAAATATGTAAACCAAAAGTATAATAATTAATCACAATTAATCTCCTTAAGATTAAATAGATAAAATTTATTTTTTGAAGCCTTGTATGTAAAAAAAAAGAACTTTTTTATTATAGGATTGTTTTTAATCCTATAATAGATTTTTGGGGTTTTTTATATTTTTAGGTAGGTAGTTTGTGCGTCGTTGTTTAGGTTGGGGTCGTATTCGTTTTCTGCTGTTTTGGTTGCTGTGTTTATTATTGTCCCGGTTTTCGCTGTGATTAAAGCGGTTATGGTTATTTTGGTGCTGGTTCCGTTGTAAATGTTGTTGCTGATGTTCCACACTCCACTGGTAGAGTTATAAAAACCATTACTTGTGTCTGAAACATAAGTTAAGCCTGCTGGTAATTTATCAGTCACCTGAACACCCGTAGCATTGCCCGGTCCGTTGTTGGTGGCTGTTATAGTGTATGTTACGTATGTGTTGCCATTTTGAGTGTATGTGGTGTATGATTGGTTGACTTGAACATCAGCTGATGCTGGGCTGGTTATGGAACAGTTTTTATTCTGATTTTTACTCGGGTTTAAATTAACTTGATCAACATGCACCAGATTCGCGGTGGTGGTGAGGTCAGCTGTGTAATTACCAGCTCCCATAACAGTTAAAGCCACATAAGCAGTCACCCAACCACCTTTAGGCATATAACCCACATTCCAAGTTAAAACACCCTGCTGACTAGTGCTGTTATAACTGTAAGTAATGGTTCCGATACCGTAACTGTTTGAACCTACATATAACAGTCCTTTAGGTATAATGTACTGCAGAACCACACCAGTGGCCTCATCATAAGAAGCTGAATTCAAAGCAGACCACATAGTTTCGAAAGTGTTACCCACAACATAACTAGTCTGATACACCTGTTCTTTATCCAAATAATACCACAAATTATTATACACACTAATACTGACAGCCGAGACATATATGCTACAATTAGTAACATCCGGAGTAGTAGGGTCATATTCAGTCTGATTAGTCTTATTAGCAACATTATAAACAGTTGACTGACCCGCAGCAGTCCCATTCAAAGTTAAAGTAGCATTAGCACCACTATTAAGATCTAAAGTCCAGGTTATAACACCATTCGTAATAGTATAAATTCCACTTGTAACAGAAACAATTGGATTACTTAAACCAGAGGGAATAGCATCAGTTATAGTTACATTATGAGCAGCATCCGGCCCACCATTACTAGCAGTCACATTGAAAGTTACATTATTACCAGAACAACCACCAACCTGACTAAGCTGAACATCAGCCATTTTCACATAAATCTTGGCATCAGGTATAGTTACCGTGTTGGGATATTCGGTCTGCGTTTCAGTAGCATGGTTAGTAATATTACTTCCAGCAATACTGGCTGCGGCGGTTCCCGTTAAAGTCAACCAAGCAGACCCTCCGTTAAGAAGAGATCCCACAGTCCACAATCCCGTGGCACTATTATAACTACCAGGAATACTGCTGGTGTAAGTGTTATAAGTGAATCCAGCCGGAATCAAATCAGTTATATTCACATTACTAACCGTATCAGGTCCACCGTTACTAACATTCAAAGTAAAGCTAGTAACATCACCCACATTCACACTAGGCAAGTTAGGAGTGTTAGTAACCGTTAAAACAGCTTCCTTCACGTAAATCTTAGCATCGCTTATAGTAGCGTTGGGGTATTCGGTCTGCGTTTCAGTAGCATGGTTAACGATATTACCTCCAGCAGCAGAGTTTGCTGCGGTTCCCGTTAAAGTCAACCAAGCAGAAGCACTTTTAAGAAGTGATCCCACAGTCCACAGTCCCG
>PMNN01000223.1 GCA_003161815.1 Methanobacterium sp.
GAACTTATTATACTCCAATCTAAAATTATTTTTAGATTAATTATTTCATCTTTTGCCTGGTTTTCTCGGATTGATTTGAAATTTTTAAACTATATGCAACGCTTATTATAACGATTACACCGGCCAGATAATATATCCAGACAGCTAAATCCATAGGACTTGTTTCAACCCATATTATGGTTGATGCTAATCCAATTGCATACAAAGTTGTATATAATCCTTTTTTTATTTTCTGCAGGTAATGCAGTAACTCCAGCACTAATCCTAAAAAAAACATCTGCACCGTCAATCCTAAGTAACCCCAATCTAAAATAGCCGGTCCAAATATGGTGGAGGTGATGGATGTGTGATGTTTTAAGACGAACTCTCCTAAAACCAGGCGAGGATCCATTGAATTAAAAAAACCACTTATTACAGCATACGTTATTAAACCATGACCAGTATTTTGCAGGGGTACAATCTGATCTAATATGGTAAGTGTATAACCGGCTCTGATTAATACTAAGTTTAAAGGATTCACATTCCACTGCTGCCATTGAATGTGGGTGGCAGCCACGTATCCTGTTATTAAACCTAACACAATTATGATCGGTGTGAAAATTAGGAAGTATTTAAGTTTATTTCCGTTAACATAAAAAATGGTTATCAGTACACTGAGAATTATACCAATAATAGGAGCTCTATAACCCGTTGCAGCAAATAAAATCAACCCTATTAATACTAATAAATAATATTTCTTATCATAAAATTTAGCCATTAAACCCGTTATTGATATTAAAAATAGAATATATGCAATGACCGTTAAATTATTATACGCGACTGCTTTTAAATATCCACTGAAGAGTNNACTGAAGAGTGGTATGCCACCTAAAAAAATCAAATTGATTAATTGTAAAAATAATGCTAATAAAACCCAATTCCGGACTCCGTTTTCAGTGAATCTCCTATTATTCTCCATAATATCGAGGAAGGATTTTAAAACATCCTTAGCATTTTTATCTCCAATATTTTTCTTGAAATAATATTTTTCAATTAGTCTAGCAGATAAATAACCTACGAGAAAAATTAATGTTCCATAGATGATATAGAGATAGGTAAGTAATTTGACGGGGCTTAAACCCCCAATATAATATGTGGTACATATTAATGCGAATAATACGTAAAAAAATATTACACCTATCAAAATAAGTGGAGAGAAAATACTAATATTTTTTAATTCCATAAAATCCAATTATATCATTCAATATAAATAATAAACTGTACTAAGGACATTGAAATAGAATTAATTTGAACTTTGAGGAGTAAAAAAGAATATGTATCAGAGGATATTATTACCTACAGATGGTTCATTAAACGCGAGACAAGCGGGTAAACATGCCATATGGATTGCTGATAAAAGCAATGCAGAAATATTAGTTTTAAATGTAATTGATGTTAACTATCTTCAACCATCTTATTTACCAAGTTTCAAAGAGGATCTTGATAAAAGTTTAAGAGAAGAAGGCGAAAAAGCTCTTCAAGACTTTAAAAAAGATTTAGAGGAAAGTCAATGTCAGGGATTATGTAAGAATATAAAATTTACCACAATAATTAAAGAAGGAAAACCATACTTAGAGATACTTAAAACTATTGATGAGGAATATATTGATTTAGTAGTTATGGGAGCATCCGGAATACATGGCATAGACCAGTTTATACTGGGAAACGTAACCGAAAGAGTGTTAAGAGAAGCAAAATCACCAGTTTTAGTCGTAAGATAAAAAAAAAATTTATTTTTTACTTCACAAAATCCTAATAAAATTAATTCCAAAAATTAATATATTTTTATAAAAATTATTGATTATTATGAAGAAAATTTATCCATTACTCGGAATACTAGGACCAATCATATATATTCTAGCCGTTTTTATAGGGGGTGCATTAAGACATGATTACAGCCCCCTTTATAATAGTATTAGCGAACTTTCTATGGCCAATGCTCCTAACAAACTTTTAATGGATGCATTGTTTGGAATTTATAATATATTCATCATAGGTTTTGGTGTAGGTGCATATTTGGATTCCAGTGTGGATAATAGTAAGAAATATAAGTCAGCAACAATTATGCTCGCAATAATAGGTGTTCTAGGTTTAACCGTAATAGTTTTCACCCAGGATCCTCGAGGAGCACCAGCAACACTTAACGGGACTCTCCACATTATATTATCAGGAATAACCGCCGCATTAACTATAATATTAGTTTTCCTTGTGGGTCTGAGTTTCAAACGAAATGTGGAAATGAAAATATTCTCCTGGTACTCTTATATTACATAAGTACTGATATTCATCTCCGGAGGCATAACTGCCGCTTCAGTTGGAAGTAACAGTGCTTATGGAGGATTATTTGAAAGAATTACCATAATTCTTTTCATGATATGGGTTATAATATTTTCCTACGTCATTATTAAAACCAAAAAAAATAATTTAAGGTGAATTAAAAATAGGACTTAGATTAGAATGATAAGTAAAACCTAAATTAATTATTGAATTATATGCTTTTTTTAATGAAAATACGTTTTAAATTAGCTTTATTTATTATGAATCATTATAAATGGAATTTTTTTATAATAAGTTCAATAATCTTTTATAAAGTCTTAAATCAGTGAATAACGGTTTTAAGGGTCTTTTTTATAAATTTATGATCACAACTTTTATATAGGATGCTTCAGTGATCAATGTTATCCTGAATATAAAAAAAAATTGCTTCAAAATACGATTTTCGTACTTTATTTCAGGAAATAAATGTTGAGAACTATAAAAAGAAAATAAACAAATAAAAACGGACTAATTAAGAAACTATAAAAAGAAAAAATAAAAGAATAAGGAGTTATAATAAAATGATTGGAAAATCAATAATTGGAATAATGATTATAGCTGCTATAATGGTCATTGGATTCACTGCGTATGGTAGCGCACATAATTCCGCTAACCAGACACCAGTGCAAAATCTATCCAATAACAGCAACAGCAGCAAAAACAACTCTAATAACGAACCCACCAACACTACTACGACTAATCAAAATACAGGAGCAGGACCACAATTAATATCCGCCGCAGATGCTCAAAACATAGCTAAACAATACATTCTGCAGCCAGGAGCTCAAGCAGGAACTCCTAATTTAAAGGAAATAAACGGTGAGAAAATCTACATCGTACCAGTTATTATGGATGGTAAAAATGTTGGAGAAATAGACATAGATGCCCAGACTGGTAAAAATGTTGGCGGTGCTGGAGGAGCTTAAAAAAGCAATATCCTCCATACATACATCTTTTTTTAATAAAACTACATTCATTCCCTATTTTTCTCTGCTGCTTTTAATAAATTATCATTATTTTTGGTACGTGCTACTTAATCATCTTTAGCTGAGCCTGCAACAAGCATTCTAAAATGAAAATATGAATTAATAAGTCCGAATTTTCACGGCTTAGTCATTATATAATCATTTCATTTAAAGAAACGCTTTAATTCTTTTGCGACGATTTCCGGTTTGCAGTAGTTTTGTGCTGAGTCATGGTTAAGACCTTGAATTTCAATGAATTTTGAGTGGGACAATACTCTATCTTTCATATAAACCTAGTGGTCTAGACTGTATGGTATATAATTTTTTTTGTTGTATTTTTTTGAGGTGGGGAAACATTTATATATTAAATGTTACTTAAGGTAACATTAATTACCTCCAGTAACATTAATTACTATAAGTAACTCATTTGTAATGTAAATCCTAATATAATTATTAATGATTTGATGGGAATGGTAATGACGAAAAGAAAAAAACGGGAAACACAGAGTAAAACAGCTGAAATTACAGATGCAGCTGAAAAAATCTTCATCGAAAAGGATTCAATAAAACCGCCATGGATGAAATATCTGAACATTCACGGATTTAATGCAGCACTCCCTGAAATATAATTAAATTCACGTTAAAAGATGCGATTGCCAAAAATAAAGAGGAGAGTAATATAAAATGAAATTAACCGTATTAAATGGAAGCCCTAAGGGTGAATTTAGTGTAACAATGCAATACGTTAAATATATACAAAAAAAGTTTCCTGAACATGAATTGAAAATAATAAACATATCTGAAAGGATAAAAAAGATTGAAAGAAATGAAACATATTTTAATGAAATTATAGATGAAATAAAAAATTCTGATGGTCTGCTATGGGCATTTCCACTCTACGTTTTCCTAGTGGCATCCCAATACAAGAGGTTCATTGAGTTAATTACAGAAAGGAATGTTCAGGATGCATTTAAAAACAAATACACCGGTGTTTTAACTACATCCATCCACTTTTACGATCACGCTGCTCATAACTACATGAACGCAATATGTGATGACCTGGATATGAATTACCTTGGATCTTACTCAGCTGATATGATTGATCTGTTCGAGGAAACTGAAAGAATAAAATTATCCATCTTTGCCAGAAACTTCTTTGAAGACATCCGATCCCATGCAATAACCACGAAAACCTACAGACCATTAGTTGAACGTGAATTTAACTACAAACCCTCCCCCACTACTATAAAAGTAGATAACGAAAATAAACGTGTGGCGGTGGTTACTGATTCCTTAGATAGTGATTCTAATTTATCAAATATGATTGAAAAGTTCCAGAATATATTTACGGATGATATTAGTGTTTATAATTTAAATGATGTGGATATTAAGGGCGGTTGCTTGGGATGCATTCAATGTGGTTTTGATAATGTTTGCATGTATCAGGATAAAGATGGTTTCTTTGACTTCTACGAGAAGTTGAAAGATTACGATGCAATAATTTTCGCAGGAAGCATGAAAGACCGTTACTTATCCTCTAAATGGAAGCAGTTCTTTGATAGGGGATTTTATAAAGGACACACTCCGTCATTTGAAGGTAAACAAATGGGGTTTATCATTTCAGGATCTTTAAATCAGAATTCTAATTTAAGAGAGATTCTTGAGGCTTATACTCAGTTTCAGGAAGCTAACCTAGTAGAAATTGTAACAGATGAATATGGAGAATCAGATGAGCTCGATGATCATATTCAGAATTTTGCAAGGGAAATAATAAGGTCTGCAACTTCTAATTATATTAAACCCTCCACCTTCCTTGGTGTTGCTGGAACACTGATATTTAGGGATGCTATATTTGGAAGATTGAGATTCCCTTTTATAGCTGATCACAAGTATTACAAAAAACATGGATTGTACAACTTCCCACAGAAGGATTACAAAATAAGAGTTAGAAATAAAATGATGATTCTACTAACCAAATTACCGGGCATGAAAACGGAAATTACAAAGCGAACTAAAAAAGAAATGATCAAACCCTTCGAGAACATTTAAATAAAAAATATTTTTGATAAAAAAATATAAGCCTCCGGGGTTATAATATTATTATATATAGCCTTAAATGAAAGCCACATGATGGAATGAACTTGAAAAAAAGCATTTTTATTTATACGGATGGGGGTTTAAAAAAAATGAAAGCCAGTGAATTTATTGGAATGAGAGTTTTAGATGGGGAAGCCAATGAAGTGGGTAAAATTGCGGAAATATCTATAAAGTTAAAAAAATGTCTGGTGGAACATATTTTCGTCTCCACAGGCGGAACTTTAAATAAAAAGTATTTCGCCATAGTAGTAGATGATATAGCCGAAATAGGTGATTTTGTACAATTGAACCTTAACAAAATGGGTGTTGAGGGAAAAGTTCATTTAAATAAAGTTGAAGATTTCGCAACCAAAGGATCTCTCTTCAAAGATATTGTAGGAAAAAAGGTATTGGCGCAGAAAGGTATGGAAGTAGGTAAAATCGCAGACATGTACATCGATCCCAAAGGTTGCATGATACATAATGTAGTTATATCAACCGGGGGAATTTTTGATAAAAAATTTTTAATGATTTCTGATGTAGATATTCAAGAAATTGGAGATTACATAATCCTGAATTTGACTAAAGATGAAGTTATTGAAAGAGTTGAAGATTAAAAAAAAAATCTTTTAGACGAGAACCAAAAAAAAGTATTTAGTAAATTTCATTTTTTTTATTCTTTTTTTGTTTTATTTTCATCTATTTTATTCTCGAGTTTATTTACATGTGCAATGAGTTCATCTATCTTTTCTAAGTATTTTTTTTCAACTCTATCTGCAGCTTTACGACTTTCTTTTCTAAAGAAATCTATGAATGAATAGGCAAGTGTAGCGGTAACTAAACTAACATATCCCATACCAGTTAAAATTATAATAATTCCAATTATTCTACCAATTGATGTAACTGGAACAATATCTCCATAACCAACGGTGGTCATTGAAACAATAGCATACCACATTGCAGACTCATAATTCGGAACTTCATGATTAACACCATGTTCCGCTAGGAAGAATAAAAATGACCCTATCACAAGGACTAAAAACAATACAACTGTAGCATAGTCTAATTTTGTTTTTGAAGGATATTTTCGTACTCCTTTCCCTGTTATTCGCAGAACTTTATAAAGGGCGTAAAATCTTAAGAGTACTAGTAACCCTATAATGTCAATATAGCCAAATAATTGAAAAATTTGGAAGCAAATAAAAGTTATGGGAATTATGGATACAATATATGCCCAATTCTCCCGAATAAAACGCCAATTATCCTTATTCAATTTATATAATCTAATTCTAAAAACTAAGAGATCAATTAATATCAATATGGCTATTATGAGATCGTAATCGCCGATGTTATATACTGTAACGTGCTTTATGCCTACTGTAAGACCTACAATCATTAAACCCATGAGTAATATGTCAACTATTATTAAAACAGTTAATAGTGCTTCGAAAATTACTTGTATGTGTCGTTTCATTTTCTCATATCCTTAATTACGTCCTGAAGGGTTGTTGAACGATATTTGAAATATCCATAGAACCATCTAATCGACCAGATAAAATGAAATGCAGCCCACCATAAAATTCCAAGGAAAAAATAAACAATAAATCCCAAAAAGATGTTGAATAATGCTACTAATAGAAATATAATGGGATTTCTAACTAAAAACGAGAATGCACCTATAAATTCCTGTATACTTGAACTGAAGATGATGGTAGGGGATACACCGATAAAAATCCATAATAAAATAGCTATAAATCCCAAAATAATTCTTAAAACACCTCTACGACGAGAAAATGNNAGAAAATGTCTTTTTCATCCCGGATAATTCTTTCTCATCATTTGAAATTTTATCCTGGGATAATTCCTCCCTTTTAACTTCACCTGAATCTTTTTTTCTATCCATCAAAAAACTAACTCCACTATAATTAAAAATTATTAAATGTTAATTTGTTTTTTATAGCAGAAAAATATTAGTGATCATGCTATTAGCAACCATCCAGGGAGTTTAATTACAAAATAATAATTAAGTCGAAATTTTATTTAGATAATTAAAAAAAAAATATAATTTAAACCTATTTATCAATTCAGTAAATAGGTTTTTTTTTAGTCAGGATTTTTAAGCAGGTTTAAGCCATCCTCTGGCTGGGTTCCACTTCTCTTTGCCACATTGCATACAATAGTCGCTGTCACAATAACTACAAGTCCATTGACCTTCTGCACAGGGTTTAGAATAGCTTATTGTTCCATAGTGCCCGCATATTGGACAGTAGTTTAGGAATGATACTGTTTTATAGGTATATGTTCCGTATCCACAACTGCATTTGGCTGTCGCGGTTACTTTTTGTGCTGTTACCACTATATTATAGGGAGAGTATCCATTTGCTGGTGGCTTTGTGATAATCGTAGTTGTAGTTCCTTCTGTGATTGTATTTGTAGAGGTTGGATAGAATGCTGCAACCGATACTGTGTTTGGAAGTCTATTGTTGGCACTATAGAAGTTCATCACTTTGGAGTAAGTATAAACTAGTGATTCGAAACGCATTTTCCCGAGAGATGTGTTTATGTAGGCTGGTGATTTACCAGTGGTGTCTATTGTTTTTTTAATTTGTTTATCTAGTGTTAGATATTCAGTTTTATTCAAAGTACCGGTTTTAACATTTTCGACTGGATTAGTTAATGACTTATTTACATTTTTAAGAGTTATAAGTGCTGTGGATCCATTGTTAACCTGTAAAGCTTCGTCTGTTAAGAGTTGTAGGAACTGGGGCATAGTTACTTTATATGTTGAGATGGTGACATAGTTTGGTAATCGTTTATTGGTTTCTGTAAAAGTTTTTACATTAGATGATGCAGTGTTGATTTGACTGGTTGTAAATGTTACTTTAGG
>PMNN01000146.1 GCA_003161815.1 Methanobacterium sp.
TGTTCTTATATCCCAATCTAAAACTCTACCCAATATAATCCATCCTTAATTTTTACTGCGTCTGCCTTCATAGTTTTTATCCTCCAAATTTTTTTATATGATTGGTTCGTGGACTACCGAACTGTACAGTATTATACGAACTATTCCATATAAAATTTATGGTTCGCCCAAATACGAACCATTTATATATGAGAAATGAGATCATAATAAAAGAGGATCAAATGGAACACGTGAAAAATAAAAACGACACCAATGGAGAAATAAAGATATTTGGAACCACCAAAGGTGTTAATGTTATAGATAGTCCAATAAAAGCTAAAATATTATCACTATTAATAAATAAAGATTTAAACGGTTCAGATATCGTTTTATTAATTGGTAAATCAAAATCAACCATTTCAGCCCATCTTAAAGATCTTATAAATGCCAGAATCATAGATTACAAACCAGACCCCATGGACGGACGCCGAAAAATATTCTATATTAAATCAAGATATCTAGGTGAACTTTCTCAAGAAATAGAATTAGAAAATGATATGGATGAATACCTCTCCAATCTAATAGCCAACTCCAATGATCCATTTAAATTCTTCAGGTTCATTTTCAGAACTATCAGAGTAGCTCTTATGCAGGAAGGAGTTAATATAGATCCCATATTACATAATGCAGGGATTAAAGTNNAAACCCACAAATTAGGTAGAATTGAAGTTGAAAATATTGCCCCTTTGACAATTCGAGCCTACGACTGTTTTGAATGTGAGGACCTCCCTAAAATCGGTAGATCAGCCTGCGCTTTTGACTCTGGAATATTGGAAGCTATTTTCTCCTCCCATTTTAAAAGTGAAGTGAATGTAGAGGAAATAAAATGCTATGCTAAGGGCGATAGTTATTGCTGCTTCATAATAAAAAAAATCGACAACAATAAACTTGATGCGGATTTAAAATTGACTTAATCCATTTTTTTTCCCTTAAATTTTACTATAGTTGTGGATAGATATTTTTTATCCTTGAAAAATCCTTTAAAAACCATCTCATCATCCATACTGCAATTTCGTATGGATATTACCTCTTTTTCTCTTTTATCCCGATTTATAATCTCCTCTAAAACTTCAGAATGTCGGGAAGTCTTCATAACTACAAAGGTATCAGCATATTCAAGGATCTTCTCAAGTCTTTCATCAACTTTGGGCACTATAACCATAATTTCATCCTTTTCAGCCAGTGAAATCCCTGCAGTCGCTGCACAGCCTGTGAAAGAAGTTATTCCAGGTATTATTTCGACAGTAAATCCTTGATTTGCTATTCTACTTCCAATGTATGAAAATGTACTATAAACTGCAGGATCACCCAGTGTTATAAATGCCACGTCTAATCCTTCATTCAACTTTTGGATTATGGTTGCTGCAGCATCATCCCAATATCTGCTGAGAGCTATTTTATCTTCAATCATAGGAAACAATGGTTCTAAAATATCATAATTATCTTCCGATTCTTTAAGAACAGGTTGCACAATTGATAATGCTAAACTAGGCTTGGAAACCGCTGATTTTGGTGCGCATATCACCTTAACCTTTTTTAAAGCATTAACTGCTTTAATAGTTAAAAGTTTATGATCACCCGGCCCAACTCCAATACCTAATAATTTACCTTTGCTCATAAATTTTATGCCTTCCCTTATTTTTAATTGTAAAAATATTTGAAATGTATTAATTATTTAATTAAATACTTGATTAAAAAACTCTTTTTAAGTTAACTCAATATTTTAGTTTAGATGAAAACACTTTTAAAGGGTTTAATCTATTTATACCATCATCAAGATATAAACCCCCATGGATAATGGCTTTTTCTGTAATAAGTGCGGCATGATCAAAAATAATTGTGTATGTCCTGATGAGGGATCAGGGCTAGTTAAAAGCTCTGGAATAGCAGATTCTGATATTTCGGAGATAAAAAGAATTTACCCCCACATAGAGGAAGAAATTATAGAAAATTTTCCTTTCAGTGAACCTCGTATGGGACAGTTAGATATCATCCAGGAAATCCAACAAGCCATTGAAAATGGTTCCCAATATATTCTTTTGGAGGCTGGTACTGGCACTGGTAAATCTGCAATAGCCACCACACTGGCGAGTATCTATCAGTCCGCTTATATTTTAACTATGACCAAGCAATTACAATCACAATATGGATTTCAGTTCGGTTATCCTTTAGTTAAAGGGCGAGGAAACTTCTCCTGTAAAGAAACAGGTTTAGAAGATGGTTGTGATATGGGTACCTGTCAGACTACACCTGGCGGGCAAAAATTTGTTTGTGAGTTTGGGATAAGCAAATCACCATTTGATGGTGGTAGCTTAGCTTTTGAAGATGCCTTCGATGTGCCTATTTATTTCCGGTCTCAAGATAAGTGTAATTACTGGCGTCAAAAGGCTAAGGCTGTTAAAAGCCCTATCACCTTAATGAATTATGATTATGCCTTATTAGAGCTTAATTATGTTAAACATTTTGGTAAAAGGCGCTTGATGATCCTAGATGAAGCTCATAACATTGAAAATAAACTGATGCAACGTCTAGAAGTTAATATTTATGATAAACGACTTGAAAAAGATGTAAATACAATTATACCCTCATCTATGTTAGCCGATGAGGATCCTTTAGACTGGATACTCTTTTTAGAATCCATTTATGACTCATACAAAGAAATAGCTGTACATAAGATGCCTAAAAATAAGGCAGATCGCATAAATCGCACTAAACTCCGATTACAGGAACTATTAACTAATTTAGAAGATAAACCCGAGAATTGGGTGGTTGACCCTATTACTGGGGGAGTATCTTTTAAACCTCTTAAAGTAGATACGTATGCTACGGATCGATTGTTCCGCCACGCTGATATCTGCCTTTTTATGAGCGCCACCATCTTAGATCAGGATTTGTTCTGCCAGTGGCTTGGGATAGACCCCGAAAAAACCTATAAGATCCAGATTAAAAGTCCTTTCCCTCCTTCCTCCCGGCCGATTCACTTGAGGATTGCGGGAAATATGTCCCAAAGATCAATCCAGCGCACCGCACCCAGAAGTATTCCCATCCTAAAAAAAATCATAGAACACCATGAACATGAGAAAGGATTGATTCACACCCATAATTATAAATGTCAAAGGTATATTATGAATAAAATTAGAAATAGTCGTTTAATAGACCATAATACTCTTAACAGGGAATATAAATTGCATCAATTTGAAGAAAGTGAAAAATCCTTGGTATTAGTAAGTCCATCTATGAGTGAAGGAGTCGATTTACCATACGAAAAGTGTCAATTCCAAGTAATCTACAAGATTCCTTTTCCTTATTTAGGAGATCGGCAAGTTAGCCAGCGGAAGCTTAAAGATCCTAAATGGTATGCTTATAAGACTGTTATGACACTGATTCAGGCTTATGGTAGGGGTATGCGGGCAGAAGATGATCATTGNNCCAGCTATGAATGTAATCTACTACTTCTTGCCAGCCTTCTTCAACCATAATGAGGTGTGAACGATCAGGGAACTCATGAAAATCTGTTTTAGCGTTAGAATGATTGTATTTGTCATAATTCGCCCGGGATACTATGGCCGGTACTGTATGATCCTCACTACCAGCTAAAAGCNNATGCGGGCAGAAGATGATCATTGCGAGACGTACATTCTAGATGGTAACATTCGCATGCTCTTCAGTAATCGGCTTTATCGGCCTCTAGTTCCTGAATTCTTTAAGGAAGCTGTGCAGCCAGAATAAAAAAAAAATCCATAAAAATAATTAATATTTTTTTTNNATCCTCACTACCAGCTAAAAGCAGAAGTGGGCTGCGAGTATTGTTTTGATAGTTTATGCTAGTAGTTGCGTGACTTATTAAGTCGGAAAATGCGCTTTGGAAAAGGGGTCTTCCAGTATCTGGTATAGCATATCTTTCATATGCCTTTCTAGCATCGTCTTCAGACATTGTGTTTACAAAAGCATAATAAAATTGTTTAAACGTTAACCCTACCACTTTATGCCTATTACTTGGATTGGACAGGACAGGAAAAGTGGATCTGAGCTGAGCCAGTGCTAATTTATGCACTCCTTTAGGTGCCGCAGAATCCAAGGTCACCCCTGCAGCTCCGAATCCCTGATCCATTAGAATCTGTACTACTAAACCTCCAAAAGAGTGACCCAGAAGGATGGGGGAGAAATTTAAATTGCTAAGGATTTTCCGGTAATGGGCTACTACCTCCTCTAAACCTAGACCAGCTAGCGTGGATTCGGCTTTCTCTCGTATCTCTAGAATGTCTCCTTCATGACCAGGCCAACCAGGCACCATCACTTGGTATCCTAACTCTTGAAAACGCTTCTCAAAATATTCCCAGCACAATGGCGTCATCCATAAGCCATGAATAAGCATTATAATCCTATCTTTACTGATCT
>PMNN01000071.1 GCA_003161815.1 Methanobacterium sp.
TTCGAATATCTTTTTTTAAAGGTAAAAATTATCAATTAATAATATAATAAAAATATTATCTTATTTTCCTAATTGATTCTTTAATTAATTGATTTAATATGAAATTAAGAACAATTATATTTACATGAAGATTTTGTCCATAGATGTGGGTTCAGGAACCCAGGATATAATGCTCTATGATTCAGAGGAATCTATAGAAAACTCGCCTAAAATGGTATTACCCTCACCTACCAGAATAATTGCTGAAAGGATACGTAAACATAAAAATGATCTATTTTTAAGCGGAGAAACCATGGGCGGAGGCTCCGTAAGCAATTCCATAAAGAATCACTTAAAAAAAGGATACAAAGTTCTAATGACTGAAAACTCTGCTAGAACAATAAATGATAATTTAAATCATGTTAAATCATTAGGTGTTGAAATAATTCCGGAAGGAGAAAAACATTCAGATATAACTGAAATAGAACTTATGGATGTAGACTTGAACGCCATAAAAGAAGCATTCATCCAATTCGACGTGGAACTCGAATTCGATTATATAGGCGTTGCAGTACAAGACCATGGTTTTAAGGAAGGCATGGGTGATAGAAACTTCCGATTCATGAAAATAAGGGAAAAACTAGACATTCCTCGTAGACCTGAAGAATTTGCATACTTTAATTCAGCTCCAGATTACTTTACTCGGATGAATGCGGTTTTCAGAACTCTTAAAGGCTATAATATTACTTTAATGGATTCTAAATTTGCAGCCATATGCGGAACTACTTGTGATGATTATGTGGAAAATTTGGATAGTTTCATGGCCTTAGATATTGGAAATGGGCATACTTTGGCAGCTTCTGTTTTTGAGGGTAAAATTTCGGGTGTTTTTGAGCACCACACCAGTATGCTGACGCCTAACAAGCTATTTAATTATATAGATGAACTGGCAGCGGGTGTATTACTCCATGAACAGATACATGGTGATGGAGGACATGGAGCTTGGATTGCGGAGCCAATTGATGGCTTTGAATGTGTAGTTGCCACGGGACCGCTGCGGAAAATCCTTCAAAAAACAGATTTTAAGGTCCATTACGCCTCTCCGGCAGGGGATGTGATGATGGCTGGGCCTATGGGACTTATAAAGGCTATTAATTTTAATTGAGTCCTTAAATGGATGATATTGAAAGTTTATTTAGTTTTATAATAATGATTATTGGAATTTGTTTAAAATATGATGATAAAAATGATAATAGATCCCCATATACATAGTAAATACTCTGGAGATGCTACATCATCACCAGGGGATATAATAAGAATATCCAGGGATATTGGCTTAGACGCCATTGCAATAGCCGACCATAACACTTTAAAGGGTTCAATAGTAGCCGTGGAGGAAGCAAAAGATTTAGAGGATTTTCTAGTGATACCTGCCATGGAGCTTACAACAACTAAAGGACATATTGTGGCTCTTGGAATTACACAAGAAATAGATAATGGACTATCTCCTGAAGAAACTATTGATAATATCCGAGTTCATGGGGGAATAGCTATAGCTCCACATCCCTTTGTAAGATACCGGGAGGGATTGTGTGGTTACGTAAAAAATTTGGATATCGATGCTATTGAGACTCTAAACTCGAGATATATCTTCGGATACTCTAATTGGCGGGCTAAAAAACTTGCAGAGAAAAGAAGCATTCCTGAAATCGGTGCTAGTGATGCGCATTTTCTTGGTGCCATCGGAAGCTGTGTAACTGAATTAGAAGCTGAATTTTCAGTGGAAAGTGTCATCAAGGGAATATTATCTGGAAAAACTAATGTTTTTGGTAATAGAACACCTTTACCCCTTATATTGAAAGAGGTTATTAAGAAGAAGATTAAAAGGGCTTAAACTTCGGGATTAAAAATTTTAAGAATAAGAATGATTATTCAGGATTTTTGGAATTTATCTCGTTTCATAATATTTAATTCTGGATCATAAATTTAACTTTAANNTAAGGTATTAGAAATTTAAATTAGATTTTATGCTATTATACTCTTTTGATATATTATCTCAATTATCACAATTCATTGGAGAAAACTTTATTTACCTCCATCCTGGGTATACTATCTTAAATACACTGGTTTTCGGGATTATACTGGGTATCGTTGTAATATTAATTATCAAATTATTTAAATTCTTGAAAAAGGATCCTAAAGACTTGTTAATTCCCATAATACCATTCATATTCTTCGGTTCCAGTGCCCGGGCCTTAGTGGATAATGGAATCTACCCTCTAACATATATATTAGTGACTCCGGGCATATACATCTTGACGGGACTCATAACCATCACCGCATTCTTAACATCAGTTTATATCGGTAGAAAAACCAATTTTGATTACAGATACATTATGCTCATTATGGGAATAGCGTTATGTATTCCTAACGTTGTGAACACGCCGCACATCAACTTTACAGCATTTTTCGAAGTCATAATAGCTTGGCTACTAACATCATCAGTTTTCATAATATTTAGAAATAAATGGAGTTTGATCAGAGATAAATTTAATTTAAGTGTGTTAATGGCGCATTTATTTGATGCAAGCTCTACATTTGTAGCTGTTGATTTTTATGGATACGGTGAACAGCACGTCCTACCCAGTGCTCTCACCAGCTTAACAGGCACAGCACTGGTAATGTATCCACTCAAAATAACTGTAATATTATTAGCACTTTATATTATAGACACATATGTGGAAGATAAAACTATAAAAAACATGCTTAAATTAGCCATATTCATTTTAGGCCTAGCGCCCGGACTTAGAAACTTCTTAAGTCTAAGTATAGGAACTTATTAAAAGTAAATAAAATAAAATCATTAAAAAAAAATTAAAATTTTATACCAATTCAATAATAAATAAATTAATATTAATATGTAAATTAATTTTATAGAATTTAATAAATACTCTGTCAGACTCTTATAATATATATAGAGAGGTCTTCCCTATGTATGTAGAAAAAGTTAAAAAAAACATGCAACTACCTGAGACAATTAAGATATTTGACACCACTCTTAGAGATGGTGAACAGACGCCAGGAGTTGCCATGACTGTAGATGAGAAGATAAGAATCGCAAAAAAGTTAGATCTAGTTGGAGTTGATACAATAGAGGCCGGATTCCCAGTTGCATCTGAAGGAGAAAAAGAAGCAGCTCGAGAAATCCTTAAACTAGGATTGAAAGCTAAAATATGTGGTTTGGCAAGACCTCTTAAAAAGGATTTAGACGCTGCAATTGATTGTGAAGTTGATTACATTCACACTTTCATAGGAACCTCTACGTTACACAGAGAATTCAAGCTTAAAATGAGTAAAACGGATATATTAAACAAGTCTGTAGAGGCTGTTGAATACATAAAAGATCATGGAATAATTGCTGAATTTTCAGCGGAAGACGCTACTAGAACTGAATTTGATTATCTTAGAGAAGTTTACTTAGCAGTTGAAGATGCGGGCGCCGATTACATAAACGTACCGGATACTGTAGGGGTTATGATTCCTGAATCAATGAAATATTTGATATCTGAACTTGAAAAAGAGATAAAGATCCCTATAAGTGTGCATTGTCATAATGACTTTGGCTTGGCAGTTGCTAATTCACTAAGCGCTGTTGAAGCAGGCGCAAGCCAGATACATGTAACCATAAATGGACTTGGAGAAAGAGCAGGTAATGCTTCTCTGGAAGAAGTGATAATGGCCCTTATAGCTAGATATGGTATAAAAATGAATATGAAAACAGAGCTTCTGGTTGACACTTCACAACTTGTATCCCGAATTACCGGAGTAAGAATGCCTCCTAACAAGGCTATTGTAGGAGAAAATGCCTTTGCACACGAAGCTGGGATACACGTACACGGTGTTCTTCAGAAAGCAGAAACTTATGAACCAATAACTCCCGAAATAGTGGGACATACTCGCAGAATTGTTCTAGGAAAGCACACCGGTGCAAACGCTATAAGATCCAAGTTAGATGAATATGGAATCGAATTGAGTAATGAACAGTTCAATCGGGTCTTTAATCAAGTTAAAAAACTAGGGGATAAGGGTAAATCCATAACTGATACTGATTTAAAATCAATGGCCGAAACAGTTCTGGGAAGAGCTAAAGAAGAGATTGTAAAACTTGTAGGATTTTCAGTTATGACGGGGGACAATGTAATGTCCACCGCGACAGTCAAACTCAATATTAACGGTAAAATGACTAGTACGGCTAAAACAGGGGTTGGACCTGTGGATGCTGCTATTAATGCTATTCAAAGTTTAGTGAGTGAAACAGCCGATATAGAACTTAAAGAATATAATATAGAAGCTATAACTGGGGGCACTGATGCCTTGGCAGAAGTGTTTGTCATAATGGAAGATAATGAAGGAAATGGGGCTACGGGTAGATCTACATTAGAAGATGTAGTTATGGCTAGTGTAGAGGCTGTTTTAGATGCTATAAACAAGATATTAATAGAAAGATAGCATACAATATCCTAAATTATTTCTTATGAATTTTACATCAAAGTAGTTTCCCGTAAATATGGAATAAATCAGGAATAAGCTGCCAATTTTAGTTAATTATATCTATTTATAATTCAATAATATTTTCATTAAATGTTAATAAAATTTCAATGGTCGTGAAGAGAAAAATGACTAATGCTAAGATTCTTGTTGTTGAAGATGAAAAAATCACGGCAGAACATATTAAACTAGGACTGGAAAGCGCAAATTATGAAGTAGTTGGGCTTGTTACATCAGGTGAATCAGCTATCAAAATGGTTGAAGAACAATCAGTTGATCTAGTACTTATGGACATCCATTTAAAAGGTGAAATGGATGGTATAGATACTGCAGAAGAAATAAGGGAACGTTTCGGTATTCCAGTAATTTTCCTAACGGCTTACAGTGATGAAAACACTGTACAAAGAGCTAAAATAACTGAACCTTCAGGATATATCCTTAAAGAATCCTTTGGAATTATTAAAAAACCATTTGTAGAAAGTGAATTACACACGGCTATTGAGATAACTCTTTACCGTCATAGAACTGAGAAACGTTTAAGGGAAAATCAAAGATGGTTAGCTGCAGTGTTAAACAGCATCAATGATGCAGTGATTGCTACAGACTCATTAAGACAAGTTAAATTCATGAATCCAGTTGCAGAGGAGTTAACTGGATGGATAGAAGAAGATGCAATTGGAATGGATTTAGGTGAAGTTTTCAAAATTTTAGGGGTGAAAAATGTTTCTAAAGATGTTTCATTAGAGCAGGATGTACTTCCATTGGATCATGTCATGCTTATATTACAAGACGGAACTCAGACACAGATAAATGGAAATGTTACACCTATTAAAGATGAAATGGGGAATATAGAAGGGTTAGTGGTAATATTCCGCCCATTAGAAAGCTGAAACTCTTTTATTAAATGTTTTTTTTATTAATTATAACTTCGAACAAATTTTTAACCTTATGTTTTTTTTCAACTATCAATTTGATTCTGTTAATTCAGTTCATGATTTACATGAATTATTGAGAACATTAAAATTTCAAATATCTTTTTCCGGGCGTTTAAAATTATGGACTCCTTAAGAANNAACATGCAAATTGTTTGGGGTGGTTAGGGCAGTTATAGGGATTGAAGGAGCTTTACCTTTAATACATGGACCTTCAGGATGTTTCTACCACATAAAATATCTTTTAAGTCTCAGGAGTTCAAGATACATTCAAATTCTGACTACAGAAATGGATCAAAATGATGTGGTATTCGGTGCGGAGGAAAAACTCTCTCAAAGAATTAAGGATGCAGACAAAAAGTATTCACCTCAACTTATAGTTGTTTTAACATCGTGCGCCAGTAGCATAATCGGAGAAAATGTATCTAAGATTATAGATGACGTTAAAGACGATTTAAATGCAGATGTAATTTGTATAAATTCGGGAGGTTTTGAAGGAAATCAAATAGAAGGTTATAAGGAATGTTTATCGGTTCTTGTAGGTTTGATGGATGAACCACAAGTTAAAGAGGGATCTATAAATCTGGTCGGACAATATCGGGGAGGTCCCGACTTGAAAAATATTAAAAATTATTTGGAAAGACTTGGAATTTATTTGAATTCTGTTTTAACTTCTGGATCCACTCTTCAAGAGATTAAAAATGCTTCCAATGCAGCTTTGAATGTTTCAATGTGTGAGGCTTCTGGTGTGAGTACTTGTGAATTGATGAAAAAAAAGTTTGGAACGCCCTTCATTCAAGAAGTATTACCATTAGGTGTTAGAAACACATCTAATTATTTTCAACAAATTTGTAAGGCATTAAACAAGGATTATACTCTTATCAAGGATGAAAATGAGGCTAAAAATGAAATAAATAAATATAATAGATTTTTAAACGGGAATAAGGTGTTAATTGTTGCGGGAGCAACACGAGCTATTGCACTTGTAGATTTCCTAAGCGAATTAGGTATGCAGCCAATTTTGATCTGTCTGGATTTTGAAGGTATATGTACTGATTATAAGCTCCGAAAAGTGGTTAAACGTAATAATTTAAATCCGATTATACTTAAAGAACCAGAATACCCTGATATCTTAAAATATGCAAAGGATCTAAAGCCGGATATAATATTAGGTGGCATGGCGGAAATAGGATTATCCAAAGAATTAAAAATACCTTTAATTGATGTTATGCATGCGCAAAAGGTTACATTAGGTTTTAATGGTGCAATAGAAATTGCTAAGAATATAAAAGAAACTTTGAAGGATAATTAAACTTTTAAATTATAATAGTTTTCTAAATAAATCGAATTTATTAATCTAGGAATAAGCACTACAAAAATATATATAATATTACTAAACTAAAAAACAAACAATGTATTTCATGGAGGTAAAGTGAATGTCAGAGGAAAATGTTGTATACATTGGTAACAAGCCGGTAATGAACTATGTTNNGTAACTCAGATGAATGGAGGAGCTCCAGAAGTCGTTTTGAAAGCTAGAGGAAGAGCAATAAGTAGAGCAGTTGATGTCGCCGAAATTGTGAGAAACAGATTTATAACTGATGTAGATATCGCGGGTATAGATATCTGTACAGAAGAAATAACAAGCAATGAAGGTGCAAACACAAACGTTTCAGCCATAGAAATACAACTTAGCAAATAATAGGATTAAACCTCTAAATTGGAACAATAAAAGTTTCAATTCAAAAAAATTTTTCATTTTATAAGAAAGTCCTAGTTTCTTTTATTTATATATAGGTTCAGTGACCATTAAAATAGCCTATAATACTTATGGACCCTTAATTTTTATTTAAAATTAAAAAAAAATTTTGATGATGAATTAGGTACAAGATTCATTTAGATTGAATCTAGCTCTAAAACATCATATTTACTCTTTCTTATTTCTCCGGGTTCTGATAGTTCTTATTGCTATAAGTGCAGCAATTACAACCACTACAATCCCAACTATATAATAAAGAAATATGGACGTGGCAGAGCTCTGTTTTTCAATGTTCAAAGCATAGAGATAACCATCATTACCTCCGATATAGGTCATGTTTCCATAGGCTACAGGTGATGAACTGAATGCTGCATTAAAAAGATAATATCCTGGATCAAAACTCCATTCTATATTACCATTATACTTGTTTAGAATGTAAACATTCCCGTTATCGGATCCGAATACTGTTCTATTTCCAGAAATTGTTGCAGTAGATTCTATAGCTGCACCTGTTTGAACTGACCATTTATGCACTCCATTCCGGGTATCTAGACACGAAAACTGACCATTAATACTTCCTACATATAAGTTATCATAATTCTCGTCGATGGTGGGTGAAGATTTAACTTGGCTTCCCATATCATAATTCCATATCATTGAACCAGTAGTAGAATTTAATGCATAGACTTTCCCATCGTCTGATCCAACATACACGGTTCCATTATATGCTGCAGGAGATGATTTAACCATGTCTCCAGTATTATACTGCCAAATTATTCCACCATTAGTACTATTTAATGCGTAAACATTCCCATCGTCTGATCCAACATACACGGTTCCATTATACACTACGGGAGATGATTTAACAGCGTTATTAGTTCCATAATTCCATACTAAGTTATTAGTGGTCGTATTTAGTGCATAGACTTTTCCATCATCTGATCCAAAGTATACCATTCCACCATCTATAGTTGGAGATGATTCAATTGAGCCTCCTGTTTTATACTTCCAATTAACTTCTCCGGTAGAGGGATTTAATGAGTAAAGATAATCATCCATAGAACCAATGTATAAGGTTCTATTTAATATTGAAGGAGATGAATCTATTTTTCCTCCTGTTTTGTACTCCCAGATCTTAGAGCCATCCTCCATATTCACCGCGTAGATATTCCCATTATTGGAACCTAAGAAAATGGTTTTATCAAGGATAGCTGGAGATGAATTTATAGCTGCTCCCGCATTGAAATTCCAATTATTAGGGGTGAAATCAGCTATTTGGGGTAGAAATCCGGTATGATCTGAGTTTTGTTGAAACACGGGCCAATCTGCAGCTGCAACTGGTGCAAATGACATTAGCAATGCTAAACAACTCATAAGAATAAATCCAATTGCTAAATTTTTTTTACTAATCATTCAAATCACCTATTAAGTAAACCTTAATCTTTTTTTACTCCATAATTTTTTTTAAGAATTTTAAAAAATAAAAATTAAGGAAATTCGCGGTATAAAAGTTCATACGTCTCGATTGAAGCTTCTAACTCCCAATGCAAAGAATAATGCTGTAAATCCTAAAAGAACTACTACATCTAACCATATGGCCCCAATACCTGCTCCTTTCAACATTACGGCCCTTAACGCATCATTTGCATAAGTTAATGGTAAAAGGTAAGCTATCTTCTGGAATATCCAGGGCATTGTTTCCACAGGATAAAATACACCAGACATAAACATCATAGGTAGAGTAATCGGTTGAACCATTTGCATATAATCTTCTTGAGTTGAAACTCTTGCCGATATCATTATTCCAAACCCAACGAAACACAATGCCACCAGTACTAAAAGAAGTAAGGTAAGCAACATACTTCCAGCAATAACTATTCCAAATAGTGCTATAGCAACTACAATCAATATGACAGCTCTTCCAGTTTCTATAGTTAATTTAGATATAATTTTACCACCCACGATGGTGGTAATACTAGTTGGGGTCATAAACAACCTGGCAAGTTCTCCACGCTCACGCTCACCTGCTATAGACTCTCCCATACCAAACATACACGAGAACAGAACTACCATAGCCAAAACACCCGGCACTAGGAAATCTATATAACTAATATTTCCATATAACTTGTTTATCTGGAAATTAATAGAATTCACTATACTCTGGAAGTTAATTCCTGAAGCTGCCGGGGTTGGACTTGATAGAACCTGTGATTGAGTTTCTGATTGAACTTGTACTTGAGAAGATTGAGCTGCAGAAGATGATAAACCCATGGCTTGAAGTTTTTGAATCCCTATTTGATTTGATATTTGACTAAACAAAGCCTGTGAGGTGGGAACAAGTGCACTGCTTGCCATTTGATCTGAAGAATCTGCATCGATAATCACATTCTTCGGTGATTGACTCTGCATATCATCATAATTCGGTGGCAAAATTATCGCAGCTTTAACCTGACCATTCATCACCATCTGTTTTCCCTTATTTGGATCATTTATTATATTTACAACGTCGTAAATATTCGTACCCTTAATTGCATTAAGCGTAGCATCAGTGACTGGACCACTACTCTGTGATACTACAACCACTGGAATGTTGGTTAATGTTCCACCCATACCATACCCGAAAAGAGTGATCATGATTATGGGAAAGAGTATTAATGAAATTAAACGAGGTTTATGTCTCCATAGAACCATCAGATCTTTTTTAAACATCCACTTAATCTTTTTAGTTTCCACCATTATCATCACTTACCTCTTCCTTTTTAGCTGTAACTCTCACGAAAACATCCTCTAAAGAAGGATCTTTTGTAGAAATAGAAGTTATATTCCCATTATTTTCAATTATACCAGATATAATCTTGGTTACGGACTCTTCTGAATCCTCCATATCTATAACTATCCTCCCAGAATGTTGTTTTGTAATTTTATATGTAATCGGCAAATTTTCTAGTTGAGTCAATAAATTATCATCTAAATTACTTATCATGACACTTAATTCCATACTATCTCTATTTTTCTTTTCAACATAATCTTTAACAGAATTTAGGGATGCATTCTCTTCCGGAGAAGCTTCTTTTTGCATTTCTTCAACTATTTTAGTAATGTTAGAACTTCGAGATATTTTTTCATTCTTTCTTTCTGTAATCATAGTATCTTTAAGTCCTTGTGGTGTATTAAAAGCAGCGAGCAATCCACGATTTATGATTCCTACATCATCACATAGAAGTTCCACTTCATACATATCGTGGGAACACAGAATGATACTTCGACCTTCAGAATTTAATTCTTCAACCATATCCCATAATATTCTCTTGGTTGTAGGATCCAATCCAATAGTGGGTTCATCCAGAAATAATATCTCTGGTTGATGAATTAAACTTGCAACAACCGATGCTTTTTGCTTCATTCCACCGGATAACTGACTTACCGGTTTGTTTTCGGCGTACTTTATATCAACCATTTCCATTAATTCATCCGCTCTACTGTCTCTTAAATCCTCGTGAACTCCATAAAAATCACCGCATAAATGTACATTTTCTTTAACAGTAAGATCACCATAGAGACTAACCATTTGAGGTATCATTCCTATTTTCTGTCTTACTTCATTGGGATTTTTTAGAATATCCTGCCCCGCTACAGTAGCGGTTCCTGACGTAGGTAAGGCTAAACAAGTAAGCATTTTTATTGTGGTGGTTTTTCCAGCACCGTTAGGACCTAAAAATCCGAAAATACTTTTATTTTTGATCTTCATTTTTAAGGTATCAACAGCGGCAAAATCACCATAATTTTTAGTTAGATCAAATGTTTCTACACAATATTTCATAAAATTCAACTCCTATTCTTCTTTAAAGAACATATCTTTCATGAATTCTTCAAGAAGCTTGGTTTTACCACGGCATTTATTAAGGTTCCTGATTCTGGAAAGTGTATTAATGCCTTCTGAGTTTATTTCGTAGTATTTTACTTTCCTTTTTCCATGATATTCCCAGGTTCCTTCGATTAATCCATTTTTCTCCAGATCATGAAGTATGGGATATATTTTGCTGGGGCTGGGGGTTTTTAATTTATCTCCGACGGGTGAATCGCCTTGTAGTTGGGTCATTATTTCATATCCATGTACACGTCCCTTACTGATGAGCCAGAGTATCATAATTTTACCTGGTCCTTTCATTATGCCTTTTAAGAGTTTTCTATCATATTTAGGTAAACTCTTGAAAAGCTTTTTTTGTTCGTGATAGGCTTCGTGCATTTTTTTATGTTCCGTCATTGTTGTTTTCAATGATTCTATTAATCCTTCTTTTTCAGGGTTAAATTCCTTGGAATCATTTTCAAGGCTTGTTTTTTCATCATTTAGCAAAATTTCAACTCCTGAATTCTGATTTTTTTTACTTGTTATTCTATATTAAATTAAGATATATCAATTTTTGACATATTAAATTTTGATGTATCGACTTCATATATAAATGTTTTGGTAATAACATATTTTTAGGTTAACCTAAACTTAATTATAACTTAATAAACATAACATAATTTTTTTGGCATACCTAAAAATTTATTCAAAAAATTAATTTGCTGCTTAAAAAAAAAATTAAAGTCCAAGAAACTATTTACAATGAGATATCGTATAACCGTTTATTATCTAAGATTCATAAAAAAAATATTAATTAAAGCAGAATTAATGTTAGAAATAATCTAATAAATATAGAATAATTGTAACTCAAAAAAATTATTAAGATAAAAAATATCTATAATAAAAATTATCCTTTTAAGGAGTTTGATAACATAAAAGTCGGATTTTCAACACTAGCACTTTTTTTTAATACATTTGAAGAATGGTTTAAAACAGCCGAAACCGATGGATTCCAATTAATAGAAATATTAGGTGAAGGCCCACAATGGCCTAGAAATCTATTACTTCATGATAAAAACAAATTTGAAGTATTTTACTCCAATGACATTGAAGTTTTCATCCATTCTCCCACTATCGATCTAAATCCTGCAAGCTTAAACCCAGGAATTAGAGATGAAACTTTAAAGCAACTTAAGGAAACCATAGACTTGGCTGTAAAAATCGGAGCAAAAGCTATTACCACTCATCCAGGACTAATCCATAGATATGAAGATCGAGTAAAAAACCTTGGAAGACAATATTCCATAGAAACACTAACGAAGGCCAACGAATATGGAGAGGAACGAGGAGTTATCTTTTCAATAGAAAACATGCCTAATAAATATGCCTATTACTGCACCAGTGCTGAAGAACATACTCTCTTTACTCAAGAATGCGGCTGCCATGCAACGGTTGATATAGGCCATGCCAACACCAAAGGCGATATTAACTCATTCATTGCTATGAAAAACATATATTATTATCATTTAAGTGACAATAATGGAGATAAAGATCAACATCTGGCTCTAGGCGAAGGAAATCTTGATTTGAAATTAATTAATGGAATTGATAAGGTGATACTGGAACTTGATGACTATCAAAATGTTTTGAATAGTCGTAAAATTTTACTCTCACAGCTTTAAAATCCCATATTTAGTATATTGAAAAAAAATAAGATATTAAAGGGGAACTTATATGGTTAATAAAGTATATTTATCTGATTTAAGGTCAAGAAACAGTAGAGAAAACAAAGTAAATAAAATTAGAAAACTTTTTGATCATAGTGGATTTCATAAAATTGTTGAAAGAAACGGTATAACTGCAGTTAAACTGCATTTTGGAGAGGAAGGAAACGACTCTTATATAAATCCAGTATTTATACGGCAAGTAGTTGATAAAATAAAAGAAAACAGGGGAAAACCATTCTTAACTGACACCAACACATTATACTTTGGAAGTAGACATGATTCTGTCCACCATCTCCAAACAGCTATAATGCATGGGTTTGACTATGCAGTGGCTGGTGCACCCCTTATCATTGCTGATGGACTGTTAGGTCAAAACTGGACCGAGGTTGAAATTAATTTGAAACATTTTCAGAACGTTAAAATAGCGGGGGATATTGAAACTTCAGATAGTATGATGGTATTATCCCATTTTAAAGGTCATGGTATGAGTGGATTTGCAGGAGCTATAAAAAATCTAGCTATGGGGTGCGCTGCAGCTCCGGGTAAGATTGAACAACATGAATGTGCTAAACCTATAATCACTGAGTCTTGCAGTGGTTGTGGAATATGTGTAGGAGAATGCCCAGTTTATGCTATGTATCTTGATAATGATAAAGTCAAAATCGATTATAACATGTGTATAGGTTGCAATAATTGTCTAGAAGTATGTCCGGATTCTAAAATAACATTGGATTGGGATAATATGAGTATTTTCATGGAAAAAATGGTGGAATACGCGTATGGGGCAGTTAAAAATAAGAAGGGAAAAGTGGGATACATTAACTTCCTCACTGACATTACACCTGATTGTGACTGCGTTCCTTGGAGTGATGCACCATTAGTTCCAGATATTGGAATTTTAGCATCAAGAGATCCAGTAGCTCTGGACAAGGCGAGTTACGATTTAATAAACCAACAAATTGGTTTTAAAAACTCGATGCTTCACCGAAATTACGAGAAAGGCTCTGACAAATTCCGAGGAGTATGGGAGAAGGTGGATGGACGAGTAATAATAGAATATGCTGCAGAGTTAGGTATGGGGGCTATGGATTATGAATTAATTCCAATTTAAACAGAATCATGGATTTTGAAACTGAATAAAATTTTCTACAGTGGAAAAATATAGATTTTAATTGTTCTATTTTAAAAAAGTTGAGTTTAGTATATGGAAGGAAGTATTCTAGAGGATGATTCTGATGTTTGGTTAACCACCAAAAGGTTGGAAACCTTAGTGGATGGTATATTTGCAATTGCCATGACTTTATTGGTTTTAAGTTTAACTTTGCCTCAGATACCTTATCCAGCTACTAATGCAGCGATATTAAATAGTTTTTCTAGCACGTTAAATCAATTTTTCTCTTATGCTCTTAGTTTCATCTTACTGGCAATATTTTGGAGGATAAATCATTCACAATTTTATCTTATTAAAAAATCTAATCAAACACTTGTATGGATAAATATTATCTGGCTAATGTTCGTGGCGTTGGTTCCTTTCTCCACTAATGTAGTTGCTCATTATGGTTATCTTCAAGTGCCCATGATTTTCTTTAATTTAAACTTGTTTATTATTGGAGTTTTATATGGATTAAACTGGTATTATGCTGATCATAAAAAGTTTATAGACGAACGTGTGGGTCGAGAGAGGATAGATGCTAATAAAAAACTTAATTTGGCACTTCCAATATTAGCTTTAATTGCAATAGCTTTAGCTTTTATAACTCCTTCCTGGTGCACTTTAGTATATTTTGCAATGTNNCTGCAATGTTTTTTATTAAAAGAGCTGTTTAATTATATTTAATCGTAAATTAAAATCTATTCGGGACGATAATTTTTATACTGTAGAAAATTTTATTTTTTAATATTAAATTTTTTGATAATTTAACATGAAAAATAGTACTATTTTTTCTTCTGTAGAATATTTCCCTTAAATAAGAAAACTAAATAATTTTTGAAAAATTAAAATTCTATATCAAGAATTTCTTTTATGTTGTAAACTACAAAATCAGCTGCATCATAAACCTTTTGAGGCACTTCTTCTCTTTGTTGAAGTGTTAAAACTCCAACATCAGCCTCTTCAATAGCGAATATGTCATTAGCGCTGTTACCCACCATCATAACATTATATTCTTTCTTTAGTTCTCTTACAATTTCTCTTTTTCTACGTGAATCGGCGGTTCCACAAACATTTCCTTCGGGAATATGTATAAATCTAGCAAGTTCCTCTAGAGACCGTGTTCTATCTCCTGAAGCAACATAGATTTCTACACCTCGCTTTTTAAGTTCATTTATCACAACAGGGACTTCTCTAAAAATCTTTCCACCAGCAGTTATGGTGAACTCAATTTTACCAGTATCTAAATTCATGATGAAACCTGATCCACTACATATTTGTACATTATAATGTTTTTTTATAACAGATTTTACGGTATCTTGGATATCAGCTACCATAGCATTATCATCTTTAATAATTTCCAGCAAATCCTCTTTCTCAATACCTTTTGCAGAATAACTAATGTCAAATTTAACATTATTATTTTTAATAAAGTGACGGATAGTTTGGTCAGACTTTGCATTGATTATACATTTTGAAGGATCAGTCTGCAAAACAACGAGAGCTCTATTAAGATCATAATCCACAATATCTATTGAGCTTACATCATCACATATCTCACCAGTTTTGAGATTTTTAATAGCCCTGTACCTTTTAATAAGAGTACCAGAGTTATCAAAGACGACGGCTTTCATATTTTTC
>PMNN01000259.1 GCA_003161815.1 Methanobacterium sp.
TAAAGTGATTCCCATATGTAAAATAAAAGGGAATACTCTATTAATTGATGGTTATAACTGTCTTATATCTATTGAAAGTATATGTTCTGATGAGGACTCTCTCATTATTGGTGATGATGGGGTTATGAGGGATGTGAATGCTGTTTTTGGGAAATATAAGTTCAAAGAAATCACAGAAAATGCTTTGAATTCAATTATAAGTCTTATTAGAGTCTATCAACCAAAAGATGTCAGAGTTTTTTATGATAAACCTGTTAGTTACAGTGGCAAATTAGCAAAACTTACTGAAAGGATTANNCATTATCCAAGTTTTTAATTAATTGAAAAAAAATATTTTTTTTGAATCTGTTAGCACTGAATAATTTACCTGAAGCTTAAAAATGTGAAAGAATATATAGAAAAAAAATTTTTTTAATCTATATCTTCAAATCTTCCATGCAGTTTTTCCAGTACTCCGGGTAAGGTGGTGTACTCCATTTCATCTGCAGGTAGTCGATGTGGTTCGAATGGGCCGTGTCTCCTCATGTAATCTGCTATNNAATCCAAGAGCAATTACCCGTGGAGGTCCATCAAATCTTACAGGAGTAGCATTTTCCTGTGCAACAGGCATTAATGGACCGTTATGTGAACCTCTCATCCATCCACCCACCAAGTGGGGGAATGCGAATGGTTCTACAACTTCCCCTGCAGCTGGGAATCCTGATTGTGATCTTACAATGGCTACTGGGTCGTCTTTACCCACATATTTCCCTGCCAGCAAGTTTAATCGTTCCGTGCTTACAGATGCAGCTATTTCATTGTCATCTCTTCTCCAAATTCTTTTTATGACGTAACGGCTTATAGTGCCTAGAAGCGCTAATAAATCATACATTTCATCGGGGCAGCTCATTATTACTTTTTTGTGTTCCATAACATCGAATATTTCAAAATTAAAACCATTATGCAGGGAAGAATCTATTACTAATCCTGCTGTGTTGAAAGGGTCTGCGAACATTTTATAGATAGGCAGGTTAAATGCGCCTGGTTCGGTTTTATCGCAGGCGAAAATAATAACTGGATCGCTGGGTCTTTCCTTAAATTCCATTTCTGCAACTCCAGGACCCATTCCTTTAATGTTACCTGAGAATGTGTCTGAAAGTAGATCTTGGCCTGCTCCATATAGTTTTAGCTCCTTCGCAACTGCTGTTGCTTCAATAAATGCATTCCATGCTAGCTTGTGGATATCCTCATTTTCTTCACCATTTCTGTGCGTCATTATGAGTTCTGTGTCATCTCCACAATTAGTTACATGATAATCCATCAGAAGCTCTTCTTCTTTCGCATTTTCGAGAATTTCTTCACATTTTTTCAATAAGGCTGGATGAACCAACCCGTGTCCTGCAACACTGCCCACATCTGCTTTTATCACACTAACAGTAGTTTTCACCATAAATTATACCTCCAAAAAAATTGTAGATTTTTTCTTATACAGCATAAAAAAGCTGATGAAAGTAATTCTATGTAAGGATTTATGCATGAACTATTTTTTTAGTTCAAATAAAATCCGTCTTTCATCGTATTAAGCTGTCGATAATAACTTATCTCATTACTTTAGTCTTAATATAAGAATCTATATTGTAACCATATTTATGCTTTTTCCCATTTAGAAAACTATAAAAAAATTAGTCATCATTCTTTATAATCTTCTTTCAATGATTTTCCCCAAGTTTTTTCTTTACCTCAAAAGCCATTTCCATAGTTTTTGACTTTCCACCTAAATCAGGGGTAACTACTTTACCTTCCCTTAATACATCTTCTAAGGATTTTTCAAGTTTAGATGCTTCTTCAAATTCTTTTAAATAATTAAGCATCATCACAGCAGAGAGTATCATGGCTGAGGGATTAGCCACTCCCATCCCTGCTAGTGCAGGGGCAGAACCATGCACAGGTTCAAATAAACTATGATTTTCCCCGATATTTGCAGAAGGAGCTAAACCAAGACCTCCAACAAGACCTGCGCCTTCATCTGATAATATATCGCCAAATAAGTTGGTTGTTACTATACAATCGAATTCATTAGGATTTGTTATTAAAAACATGGCAGCTGCATTTACATATTTGTCTTCAGCTTTGACTTCAGGATATTGTTTTGCTACATTATAAAAAATATCTTTAAATAATCCATCAGTTTTTTTTAAAATGTTCGCTTGGTGAATTGCAGTTACTTTCTCTCTTCTCGTTTTTTTTGCATATTCAAAAGCGAATTTACAGATTCTTTGACATGATTTCTTTGTAATTACTCTTAAAGCTGCTGCTCCATCTTCAGTATATTCCTCTACTCCGGAATAAAGTCCTTCCGTATTCTCTCTTAATATAACAAAATTTATATCCGGAAATAGGGATTTTACTCCTTCACGAGATTTCACTGGCCTTATATTGACGTACAGATCCATTGCTTTCCTCAGGGTTATTATGGCACTATTTTGACCCGGTACTGTAGTAACTGCTCCAAAAAGGGTTGCATCTGATTCAAGTGCTAATTCAATCGTTTCATTAGGGATAGTGGTTCTTGTACGCTTAAAACATTCATTACCAGCATAAGCTTTTATGTAATTTATATTAATATTTAATGATTCTAATACATGTAAAGTAGCGTCCATAACCTCCAATCCTATACCATCCCCTGGTATAACAGTTATATCATAAATAAAAAATCATTTTTTTTATTTAATATATTAAAGTTTTTTATAATCATTTAGATGATGGGCATTTCCAAAGAATAAGATATATTGCTATTAAAGAATATAATAAAGTACCTAAAGTAATTAAACAACCACGATTTAAGAAAAATTTTCAATTATTTAATTTTAAGAAAACATAATTTTAAGGGTGGAGAATATAAATGGAAAGGGAAGAAAATATTAAAAGATTAATTAAGACTTTAGGAGACGAAGATGAGCTTATGAGACTTCAAGCTTCTGAATTACTTGAAGAAATAGGGGAACCTGCAGTTGAATCACTCATAGACGCTTTAGGAGATGAGAATAAAAATATTAGAAGGTATTCAGCTAGATCTATTGGAGAAATTGGTGATGAAAGAGCTATAAAACCGCTTATAAATAATTTGAGTGATACTAATAAATGGGTTAGGCGTGAAACATCAGGAGCTCTAAGTAAAATGGGAGATTCTGCTGTTGAACCATTAATAAAATTATTGAACGACCCTGACTGGAGGGTTAGGGGAGGAGCAGCCTGGGCTCTAGGAAAAATAGGCAATAAGAAAGCAATAGTACCTTTGATTAACTCACTGCAAGATGAAAGCGGTTTCGTGAGAAGCGGTGCTGCATGGGCGCTGGGAAATATAGGCGGTGAAGAAGTCAAAGAACCCCTGAAAAATGCTTTAAACGATAAAAGCAGTTATGTCAGAAAAGTTGCTGAGAAATACCTAGAGAATATAGATTAAAAAAAAATTTATATTATCTAGTACAAATAATTAATTACGAAAATTCTTTTGTAATGAAATTTTTTTAAATCTGATTTTTATACATTTTTTTCTTAAAATGGATTAAAATGATAAGATTCTAAAAAAAATTCGAAGTTGGATATTCTAAAAAAATTTTTGTGGGGTGTTCAAATTGAAGGTGAGTGTAATAGGTGCATCGGGGAAAGTTGGAAAATCCGCTGCATTTTGTTTGGCTGAGGAAAACGTGGCTAATCAGTTGGTATTAATAGCCCGAAAAGAAAGTTTTGAGAAAATTGAAGGCGAATCTTTGGATATGTATGATGCCATGGCAGCTAAAGATATCAGAATTTCAATTAAAGCATCTTGTGAAATGGAAGATTTACATGATTCTGATGTTGTAGTTATAACTGCTGGAGTGCCTCGTAAAGCTGGTATGTCCCGGTCTGATATTGCAGTGCCCAATGCTAAAATAGTTGCAGAATACTCCAGACTAGTTGCTGAACATTCGCCTCATTCTATAATATTAGTCGTAACCAATCCTGTTGATGTAATGACTTATGTGGCTTTGAAAGCCTCTGGATTTGATAAAAATAAGGTTTTTGGATTGGGAAATCATTTGGATTCGTTGCGGCTTAAAAATATGCTGGCGAAACATTTCAATATCCATGTAAGTGAAATTCACACTAGGGTGATAGGGGAGCATGGGGATCACATGGTGCCACTTGTTAGTTCTACTTCTATCGGTGGAATATTACTTAAAAATTATGCTTTAAATGGAAGTATTGACATTGAAGGAATGGTTAAAAAAGTTATAAATGCAGGTAGCTATGTTATAGATAAAAAAGGTTCAACAGAATATGGCCCGGCTTACGCTATATCTAACATCATCACTACTATTTTAAATGATGAAAAGAGAATATTAACTGTCAGTACTTATTTAGACGGAGAAATCGAAGATATAAAAGATGTATGTTTNNACTAAAGCTTTAATAAATGCTGCGGAAGTGGTTAAAGGGAATACTGAGAGAGTAATGTCCTCTTTGGAGATTTAAATTAAATAATTTTATTTTTATTTAAAAAAAATTGTTTAGTGAAGATAAGTAAAACGGATATAAATTTAAATTACATCACGTTTTTAAGACTTCATATCAAACTTCTAATATTTTTTCACTTATTAATTTCGAGTCCTTAAACTACTACTTTTTATTTCTTAATGCGAGTTTTGGTGTAGTAAAAAAAATTCTAGTGTTCATTTTTTAATCTTTCGATGCCTTATTTTTAGCTNNTATAATTGTTCAGTTAAACTATACTTACTGACCCTAATACTGAACATTGTATAAAAAAAATTTGATTTAATGAATTATCTTCAGATTTCTAAATATAGCAGCGGAAATATAATTCCCTTAACTTTATATTATAGATTTTTCAAATATTATCAGATTACAAAATATCGATNNATAAAATATTCACTTCAAAGGAAAGAAATGATATGATACAAATAGGAATCATAGACCTACAAGGAGATGTACAGGAACATCTTGAAATCACTCAGAAAGCTTTAGATAAAATGAAGATTCAAGCTCTAGTATTGAAAGTCAAAACTTCAAGTGAAGTTTCAAAATGTCAAGGATTAATNNAAACTTCTAAAAGAAGAAGGAATCGATCAGGTGATAAAAGACTATGAAATGCCAGTTATGGGCACTTGTGCCGGAATGGTGATTCTTAGTAGAATGGCAGGCTATGAACAACCTCTTTTAGGTTTAATTGATATGCATGTTAAAAGAAATGGATTTGGAGGGCAAAAACTTTCTTTTGAAGAAGTAATTAAAATATTTGATCAAAATTTTAAGGGAATATTTATTAGAGCTCCTTACGCTAGCAAAGTAGGAGATGGAGTACAAGTATTAGCTAAAATTGAAGATAAAATAGTAGCTGTACGGGAGGGAAGGTATATAGCAACAGCTTTCCACCCTGAACTTGNNAAGTGTGTGGAATAGCAGGAGTAGTATTTAAAGATGGGAAACTCCACCCAGTAGGAGACTCTCTAACCAAAATGCTGAATGCCCTACAACACAGAGGGCCAGACTCAGCAGGATTCGCTATATATGGGGGTCTTGGTTTAATGAAAGACGATTACCTTCTAAATATTGAGGTTAAAGAGAAACCAGGTCTTCTACAACAGGTGAAAGACACGGTTAATACTTTAACTCCAATAAAAAATGAGGAGATAATTCCCTCCGTGGAGAATTATATAATATACCGATGTAAAGTATCACTTAATTCATTTATCGAGTTAAAACCACTTATAATGGATATTGATAAGATAAACGATGTTATAGTGCTTAACGGAAGCCATTCATTTGAGATGATTAAAGATGTAGGTTTGGTGAAGGATATTGCCGCTAGATATGACACTAACTCTAAACAGGGAACTCATGGCATAGGTCATACCAGGTTCTCCACAGAAAGTATAGTTGACCGTTATCATGCTCATCCCTTTCAAAGTTACATTATACCTGATATCACTGTGGTGCATAATGGTCAGATCACTAATTACTGGAAAATAAGAGACCCATTGGAAAGAAAAGGTCATATTTTTGAAACCACAAATGATACGGAATGCATTGTCCATTATATTGCCGATAAATTGAAAGAAGGATATAAATTAGAAGAAGCTCTAGAACAATCCGTAAAAGACATGGATGGGCCATTTTCTTATATAGTAGGCACTCCTAATGGGGTGGGAATAGCTAAAGACCAGTTAGGTCTCAGGCCAGGAGTTCTCGCTGAAAATGATGAATTATTCGCCATAGCATCTGAAGAAGTAGCCCTTCGAGAAGTGATGGATACTCATGACATAGAACAAATCTCACCAGGAGAAGCTAGGGCTTACACTATCTAGGTTTCACAGGGATTAGAAATAAAAATAAAGTAGTAGTAGTAAGAAGGGATGGCGATCTTAAATGAAGGAATTTGAAATTAACGCTAATCATAAAACACCACGTGAAGTTAACCAAGTCATAAAAAAATCTGCTAAAGAAAATGATAAAATTATTATTAAAAATCCAAACGCTATGCATTACATTGCTGCTGGTTTAACGGAACCTGTAGAAGTATTAATAGATGGTTCAGCAGGATACTTCGCTGGGACTATGATTCACGGGGCAAAAATACATATTAATGGTAACGCGGGATGGTTCCCCGCAGATAACATGACGGAAGGAGAGGTTATAATTGACGGATCCGCGGGTGACGGTGTGGGTCAGGGAATATATGGTGGAGTAGTAGTAGTTAAAAGAGATGTAGGTTCCAGAACTGGTGAAATAATGAAAAACGGAACCATCATCATCGGAGGTAACTCCGGATTCATGAGTGGACTTTTCATGATGGGAGGTCGTATAATTATCCTAGGCAATATATCAGATGATGCTGGTGAATCCATCATAAGGGGAGCTATTTATGTCAGGGGAGACATTAAAAGTCTGGGGAAAAATGCTAAAGTTGAAGAAATTAATGATAAAGACAAAGAAGAACTTTATGAACTTTTAACTAACTACGGATTCCAATTAACACAAGATGATTACAAAAATTTCAAGAAAATAGTTCCGCGAAGTAATAGACCATTCTATGGTAAAGAATCAGAGGAAGGATAATTATGGAACAGAATAACCAAGAAAAAGGGAAAGTGGCATTGATCGGAACACCCTGCCATATGATAGCTGCGGCTAAGATGGATACTTTTTCAGATTATTTAGGTAAATCACCCTTGGATATTAAAATAGGGCTTTTCTGCATGGAAAACTTCTCATANNGTAGGTTCAGTGGGTTCACCTGAAAAATGGTCAACAGTTATAATTAGAACTGAAAAAGGCTTAAAGCTTTTAAAAAATGCTGAAAACGATAATTATATAAAAACGAAACCTTTAACCGAATCTGGTTTGAAAATTATTGAAAAATTAGCCACTAAGAAGAAGAAGGAAAATGAAGAGGAG
>PMNN01000063.1 GCA_003161815.1 Methanobacterium sp.
TTCTATCAATTTTTCAAGTTGAGGTTTTAACGGACCATCACCAACGATCAGAGTGAAAATATCTTTTCTTTTGTTTATAAGTTCAGCAATTGCCTTAATTAGGACTTCCTGATTTTTCTGTTCAACAAGATAGCCTACGTTAAGANNGATTATGCTTTCAGAACTCTTCCAAGTATCTACTAACTCTTTCTTTCCAGATTTAATTTCTTTCATCAGCCAATCGTGATCTTCATGTACAGTTACTATCATAGGCTTATCATATTCTTTCTTTAGTAAATTCCCTGCATAACCTGACGGCCATGTGAAATGCGAGTGAATAAGGTCAAATTTTATATTATTTTTTTTAATAACTGTATTAATAGCTTTAAAATGATTATTTCCTAGATTTTTCCGAAAATAGTTGATGGGAAAATGAAGATATCTTGGAAAGTATACTTTAATATTTCCAAATTCGTAATCATGGCACAATTTATCCTCTTTGGTTAAACCAAATGTATATGGTGTCGGGCTAATCACCACAATATTCTCAAAGTACTTTCCTAATTCCTCAACCTGTGACTTGATAAAAATTCCATCATAATAAGACTCTGATTTATCTGGAAAAATACTAGTTAAAACTAATAAATTTTTACTATTTAAAATATCATCTTTTTGCATTTATCCACCTTCGTAGCCATAATTCCAGAATAACGACCTTCCAAAGGTTCTGGCTATGATCATATTTCCCGATTAAATGTTCTTCAAACATTCTTTCAATCTTCTCGACATTCCAATAAATTCTTTTCTTAAATTCTCTTGAACTAATTATACCTTTGAAAAACTTTTTTCCTTCTGATTTTTTTAATAATTCATCATCCGGTGTTTTAAATCCAATTTTGTCATTCCTTTTCAAAATTTCTTCTGGTAAAATTCCCTTCATAGCCTCTCTAAAAATTAATTTAGTCATTCCAGATCCTACTTTTCTATCAGAAGGTAGTTTCATAACTTCTTCTACAAATTTATAATCACAAAAAGGTACTCTACTTTCAACACTCCATCTCATTGAATTTTTATCTTCATACCTCAATAGCTGCGGCAGCGAGAAATAAATCTCAGCTAATAGGGAGATTGAGTTAGTGGTTTTTGCATTCCACATCATATACTTATTTTTCCGGTTTGAAAATAGTTTAAAAAAGTCTTTGGAGATAAAATTATTTTTTTTCATCCATAAAAATTTAATTATGAATATAGGCATTATAACTGTTAACATATTCCTAATTGGGCTGAAATTGTCATGTACTTTATTATAGAAATTAATTTCATGTATGAGCTTTATCCATTCTAAGTTGAAAAAAAGTTCAGAAAAATAATATCCAAAAAACCAATGATACCCTGCAAGAATCTCGTCAGCGCCTTGTCCATCAAGAACTACTTTTATCTGATTTTCATGCACCAACTTCATAACACGATACTGTCCATACATACTTAAGGACATTGTTGGCTCTTCTTGGGTATAGATAAAGTCTTCGAGGTCTTTAAGTAAATTTTCTTGAGTGAAAGTAGTTCTATTCCATTCAACTCCGGTTTTTTCAACGACATTTTTCTGATATTCAGTTTCATCTATTGATTTTCCGGGAAATACAAGAGAAAAGACTTTTATATCATCTTTTCCAAGATTTCTCATAGCACATACTATAGATGAACTATCGATTCCTCCACTTAAACAAGAGCCCACTGGGACGTCTGCTATTAATCTTCTCTTAACAGATTTTAAGAAACTTCTCCTTATATCTGAAGGTTTACTATCTTCTTTTTGAATTATTTTATCTTTCAAATCATAATATTTTGTTATTTCCAGGGTTTTGTTTTTAAGATTAAGTTTTAAATTATGACCTTGTCTTAATTTTTTTATACCTTCAAAAAAAGTTTCATCTAGATGATCTACTAGATTATGATACAGATAATCATAAATAACTCCTTCATTAGCCTTTCTTTCTATTTCATGTTTCAATAAGCCCTTTATTTCAGAACAGAATATAAAGCTTTCACCGTCCCAATAGTAGTATAGAGGTTTAACTCCCAGTCTGTCTCTACTTAACAACAAAATGGCATTTTTCTTATCATAAATAGCAAAAGCCCACATTCCATTGAATTTTTCTACACAATTTGACCCCCATTCTTCGTATGAATATAGTAAAACCTCAGTATCTGTACCCGATGAAAATTTATATCCTTTTTCCATCAGCTCTTCTTTAATAACAGGGAAGTTGTAGATTTCACCATTATGAATTATTGCAAGATTTTCATCATTAGAGAACATAGGCATATGTCCTTTTTCTGATGGATCCATTATTGAAAGTCTTACGGAACCTAAGGTAATATTTTTATCACAATAACAACCCTCATCATCTGGGCCCCGGTGTTTTATTTCCTGATTCATTTCCTTCATCAGTTTCTCATCTTTCCAGTTGAAACCATTTATTCCGCACAAAAATATCACCCATCATAACTCCTATAAGTGTCCACTAACTTATGAGATTCATTTTCCCAATTCCATTGTGATCTGATTTCATTAGGGCTAAAATTTGAATTTATAACTCTTTCCAATGCAAATTTTATCTCAGAAGGTTNNCTCCACTCAAGTTATACTCTGGTACAATTGAGGGAATACCTAATGCCGCTGACTCGAACACTTTGGTTTGAATTGCTTTTTTTTCATTTTGATCACACACTGTTTCTTTTTTTGACTTGTATACGCAGAATATACAGTCACAGATCATGTAATAATTAGGAATTAATTTATAATCAACATTCTTTATGAATTCTATATCCAAATAATTGTATTTTTCTTCTATGATTCTTTTGATTAATAGAGAATCTTTTCCTTCTCCTACAAAGAGAATTTTGTATTTATTTTTTTGATCTTTAACAGATTCAAAGAGGATTAGGAAATTTTCTACGGTTCTTTGTCCACCAATGAATCCTATGGTAAATTTACTTGATTTTTTAAGATTTAACTTTTTGTAATTAAGAAACTCTCTAATCTCAGGTACATTCCATAATACTTGAATCTTCTCTTCTTTGATGTCGTAATTTATATAAAACTCTTTTTGTCCTTCTCGTCCGGTAACTATAGTTTGAGTAGCGACTAATAACTTATCACATACTTTAGCAAAATATATATCTAATTTAAGCATTATTTTCGCAGTCATATTTTCCTTACAGTTTTTAATAAAAAAAGTGAAGTATAAATCATGTGAATCGTAAAACCATATTTTTCTTTTTAAGATCTTTATTAAAAATCCAATAATCACTGTATCAAAGTCATGAGTATGGATAAAATCAAAATCTGTAAAAAGTGTTCTAAATAAAAGTTTAGCCCAAAAAAAAGGTAAATTAAATATCATATTTTTAAACCCATATCCACTTTTAACTCTTATTCTCTCAACATTTATACCATCGATGATCTCTTTTTCTGGATAATCAAGGGTTCTATCCCAACAAAGTATTTTGACGTGAAATCCAGCTTTGACCAAAGATTTTGCCTCTTTATAAACCCTTGGATCAGGTTTGAATGGATTTGAAAGTAACATCAAGACTTTCTTCATTTAAGTCCTCCTATCAATGAGAGAATTTTAATTATCCTAATAGATAAGTGTTTTTGAAAAACACTTTTATATATAATTATTTTTTATTAAAGAAATAATGAATATGGAACTTTCATTTCATTTGGATTAATAATAAAGTTATTAATCTGATTTTTTCTTGTATTATTCATTTTAATTAGACTTAATAAATAGTTTTATTGATAACACTGATATTAAAAAATCGTCTCTTAGAAATCATCACCATAAGTTGATATCGAGATAAAATGCTTTGAAATAATGACAAGAATAAATAAATAAGGTATCTCAGAGACTTTAATACCCATGTAATTTTTATTTAGCGCGTTTCAAACTCAAAAAACCTGGATCATCTTGTTAATATNNTGTGCTGTAACTATAGAATTATTTGTAGAATTCTCTATTCAATATTTCTTATTGCAATATCCCTATCCATATGGATAAATATACTAGATCAGATTTATCTGCTGTCAATCAACATGCGAAATTATAGCCATGGATTAATAAAAGACTATATAATTATTATAGATGCAAAATCCTCAAGAACATTTGAAAATATTATAATCCCTATATTAGAAACAGGGAATTAAACACGGATTATATTTTTGGAATTGAATATATTTTAAAAAAGCCCTTCCTAATAACAGAATCAAATGACAACAATGTAGATGATTGGAATAAATAAAAAGTGCAAACAATGCTGTTTATATTTTTACAAAAGAATACCTATTTGAGATAATAAAAATTAAAAATCTTATTATTGCTGATACTGTTAATTAATTGAAAAATACATATAGGATACTACTTTAGCAAATAAGTTATGATTTATGGAGTTAGGCTTTACATGACCCTTTTTATAGTATAAATGCTGAATGCAGATTGGAAAATAAAATTACATTAAGAAAAAAATTAAGACGAAGAACTCTAAAAATGTTCTTAAAAAGTAGATGAAGACTCCACGCTTGAACGAAATTAAAAAAATGAAAATTTCAAGTACGGTGACTTTTATATGGAAAGGGTGAACTCATGAAATGGGTTGAAAACTTACAAAATAAAATCAAAAATGGTTCAGCAATTATTGGAATTGTAGGTTTAGGATATGTAGGACTACCTTTAGCTACTATATTCTCAAAAAAATTTAAGGTTATTGGCTATAATAAAAATAAAGAAAAAATCAAATTACTAAAAAAAGGAATATCATATATAGAAGATGTTAAGGATAATGAAATTGATTTAGATAATTTATATCCAACAGATGATTATAGCTATTTAAAAAATTGTGATTTCATTATTATCGCAGTTCCAACCCCTTTAAGAGGAGATAAAAGTCCAGATTTATCATACATCAAAAAGGCAGGTGAAGAAGTTGGAGAAGTCCTTAAAAAAGGTCAATTCATCATTTTAAAGAGTACAACCTATCCTGGAACCACTGAAGAATTTTTAACTCCAATTCTTGAAGAAAAAAGTAAAATGAATGCTACAGAAGACTTTGGAGTAGGATATTCACCAGAAAGGGTAGATCCTGGAAATAAAAAATATAAAATTGGAAACACGCCAAATGTTGTAGGTGGTTTAACCCCAGAATTTACAGAAGTCTGTGCAATGCTCTTTGAAGGCATTACTGGAGATGTAATTAAAGTTAAAGATTGTAAAACAGCCGAAGCTGTGAAAATGATCGAGAATATTTATAGAAACGTTAATATCGCTTTGGTTAACGAATTAGCTCTTATTTTTGAAAAAATGGAAATAGACATTTGGGAAGCTATTAAAGCTGCAAAAACTAAACCTTATGGCTACACTGCATTTTATCCAGGTCCCGGGGTTGGAGGACATTGCATACCACTTGATCCATATTATCTCTCATACAGTGCAAAGCATTTTGGTATTATACCTCGGTTCATAGAAACTGCAGGTGAAATCAATGATTTCATGCCTATACATACAGTAAATTTGGCAAAAAAAGGACTTAAAAAAGTTGGAAAAAAAATCAGAGATTCCAAGATTCTAATTCTTGGAATTGCATATAAATCAAATATAAGTGATACTAGAGAATCACCTGCAATTAAAGTAATAGAAGAGTTAGTAGAAAATGGTGCTGATATTAGAGTTTATGATCCACATGCAAAATCAATTAAAACCAGGTTTGGAAACTATTATTCTGAAGATAATTTCGAAGAAAGTCTAAAATGGGCTGATTGCGCCATATTAGTAACCGATCATGATGTATTTAAGCAGAATACTGTAATATTAAACACGATTAAAAATCGAAAGACAATTATTGTCGATACAAGAAACATATTCGACATAAATATGGAAGATATTTCACTAGAAAATCCATTTTATATAAAATTATAATATGATTAAATATTTACTCATAGATCTCTTGTAAAAAATTATTTAGGATGATTCTAATGGATAAAAACTTAGCAGTAATTGGAAGTGGCTATTGGGGTAAAAATTTAGTTAGAAACTTCTTTGAACTAGGAGCTCTAAAGACAATATGCGATTTAAATGAAAAAGTATTAAGTGATTTCAAAAGGCAGTACCCACAAGTTTCCACAACAACCTCTTTTCAAGAAGTCTTGGAAGATCCTCAAATAAAAGGAGTTATAATTGCCACTCCAGCAGTTTTACACCATACAATGGTAAAAGAAGCATTAAATTCCGGAAAAGATGTTTTTGTAGAAAAACCGCTTTCTTTAAACATTGAAGATGGAAAAGAACTGGTTAAAATAGCAGAAAATAAAGATAGCATTTTAATGGTTGGACACATTCTGCAGTATCATCCAGCAGTCCTTAAACTTCATGAAATAATAAAAGAAGGAGAACTAGGTAAAATCCAGTATATATACTCAAACCGTTTAAATCTAGGTAAATTCCGGATAGAAGAAAACATATTATGGAGTTTCGCACCTCATGATATATCTGTAATTTTAATGCTTTTAAATGAAATGCCCTTAAATTTAGCAACTCATGCTGGAACCTATTTAAATAAAAACGTAGCAGATGTGACATTAACCACTATGGATTTTCCAAGCGGTGTAAAATCACATATTTTCGTAAGCTGGCTCCATCCATTCAAAGAACAGAAGCTGGTAATTGTTGGTAGTAAAAAAATGGCCGTATTCGATGATGTTTCCGATGAAAAACTAGTTTTATATCCCCATGAAATTGAATGGGTAAATCGGGTTCCAGTACCCCAATTGAAGGATGCAATAATTGTAGAAACCGAAAAAACGGAACCACTAAAAGAAGAGTGCAGGCACTTTCTAGAGTGCATTGAATTAAGAAGAACGCCAAAAACTGACGCTAGAGAAGGTCTCCAAGTACTTGAAATTCTGCAGGCGAGTCAGGAATCACTGGAAAAAAACGGTGAACATGTTTACATCAAAAAAAATTCATATTATGTCCATCCAAGTTCATTTGTTGACGAGCCGTGCATTATTGGTAAAGATACTAAGATCTGGCACTTTTCACATATAATGTCAGGATCAGAAATTGGAGATAACTGCAATATTGGGCAAAATGTTATGATCGCGCCTCAAGTGATTATTGGCAATAATGTCAAAGTTCAGAATAACGTTTCAGTCTATACTGGAGTTAAAATAGAGGAAGATGCTTTTCTTGGGCCTTCAATGGTTTTCACCAACGTAACAAACCCAAGAAGCTTTATATCTAAAAAGGATGAATTCAAAGAAACCATTGTAGGAAAAGGAGCATCTATTGGAGCTAACGCTACAATTATATGTGAAAACAAAATAGGCAAATATGCTCTTATTGGAGCTGGAGCTGTCGTAACTAACAATNNTGCTATTGTTTATGGAAATCCTGCCAGAATAACAGGTTGGATTTGTGAATGCGGCCTCAAATTAGACTTCTATAATAATAAAGCTATCTGCAGTTGTAAAAGGGAATATGAAAAAAAAGATGAGAAAGTGATGAAAATAGATTGTAATTTGTAAGTTTTAAAAGAGGATTTGAAAGAAAAAAAATACGAATTAGGGAAAATAATGAAAGTTCAGTTTTTCGATCTAAAAAGACAGTATAATTCAATTAAGGACGAGATCAACTTTTCAATTAATACTGTGTTAGATTCTCAAAGATTTATTATGGGAGAAGTAGTTGAAGAGTTTGAAGAAAACGTGGCTAAATACTGCAACTGCAAGCATGCTATAGGTGTGGCTAGCGGTACTGATGCCCTGCTTTTATCAGTCAAGGCTCATGACATCTTTGGAGATGTGATAACTTCTACTTTCACTTTTTTTGCAACAGCAGGTGCAATACATAACGCCGGTGCAACACCCAGATTTATTGATATAGAACACGAAACATTTAATATAGACCCTCAAAAAATAAAAAAAAATCTTAAAGAGGATGATAAGAATATAGAAGCAGTTATGCCAGTTCATTTATTCGGTAAACCTGCTGAAATGGACGAAATAATTGAAATAGCTGATGATTATGATCTAGCAATAATAGAGGATGCAGCTCAAACAATAGGTGCTGAATATAATGGTAAAAAAATTGGATCTACAGGAACTACCTGTTTTAGTTTCTTCCCAACTAAAAACCTTGGTGGTTTTGGTGATGGAGGATTAATAACAACCAATGATGATGAAATTGCAGTAAAAATAAAAACACTTAGGGTTCATGGTGCCAAACCAAAATATTATCATCATATTATTGGTTATAACAGCAGATTAGATGCAATTCAAGCCGCTGTTTTGGATGTTAAACTAAAATATTTGGATGGATGGATTCAAAATAGAATTAAAAATGCAAATATTTACAATAAAGCTTTAAAAGACATTGAAGAATTAGAATTACCACAGACTTCTAATAATGAAAAACATGGATTTAATCAATACACTATTAGAGTTAAATACAATTTACGAGATGAGTTAAAAGATTTTTTAGATAGCAGAGACATAGGTACTGCCGTATACTATCCATTACCTTTGCATTTACAACCCTGTTTTTCATCCTTGAATTATAAAAAAGGAGATTTAACAAACGCGGAATTAGCTAGCAATGAAGTTCTTTCATTACCTATATTTCCAGAATTAGAAAAAGAAGAGATAGAATATACTATAGAAAATATTATCGAATTTTTCAAAGATAATTAGGGATTTAAAATGAAGATTGTTACTGTACTGGGCGCTAGACCCCAATTTATCAAAGCTGCATTATTATCAAATAAACTAAGAAAAAGAAATCATGAGATCATTATTCATACTGGTCAACATTATGACATAGAAATGTCAGATATCTTTTTTAAAGAAATGAGTATTCCTGCACCTGATTATAATTTAGATGTAGGATCAGGTTCGCATGCTTATCAAACAGCTGAAATGATGATAAAACTTGAAAAACTTTTTATATCCGAAAATCCGCATTTAATTTTGTTATACGGAGATACTAACTCCACTTTAGCAGCTGCAATAACCGCAGCTAAACTACAGATACCAATAGCTCATGTAGAAGCCGGTCCGAGAATGTTTGATAAAACTGTTCCAGAAGAGATAAACAGAATAATTACAGATCATTTATCAACACTACTTTTCGCACCCACTCCAAAATCAAAAGAAAATCTTGAAAAAGAAGGATTGAAAGAAGGTGTTTATTTATCAGGTGATGTGATGCTTGATTTATTCAAGTATTTCTCACAAAATGCTAACAGGAATTCGAAAATTCTAGAAAAACTTGGTTTAAAAGAAAAAAACTATATCTTGACTACTGTCCATCGAGCCAGAAATACCAATATTAAAGAAAATTTGAAGGCAATTATAGGAGCTTTTTTGGAGATTTCAGCTGAAGAAAAACTAGTATTCCCTGTCCACCCACGCACAGAGAAATATTTAAAAGATTATGGACTTTACAATGCTCTGAATGAAAATTTAAATATAGAAATAATAAAACCCGTGGGTTATCTGGATATGAATATTTTAACCAGAAACTCCAAAAAAATAGTAACAGATTCCGGCGGTTTACAAAAAGAGGCGTATTTTGCTCAAGTACCATGTATAACTTTAGATACATCCACTGGATGGCCAGAAACCGTTGATAATGGGTGGAACATAATATTTGAAGAGTATAAAAATAAAGAGTTTATTAAAAAAGATAAAATTATTGAAACGATAAGATCCTTTAAACCAAAAGGAAAATATAGTGATGTTTTTGGTGATGGTAAAGCATCACAAAAAATATGTAAAATTATAAAAAATTATAATTAAACTAAATTTTAGACCATATATCATAGTTTTAGATCATCACTTTAAACATTATGAATACTAATCCCTTCAAATACTTCTTCTTCAGGAAATTTTAATTCCCTGTCCCAGCATAATAATGTCACACTATAATCATTTTCAAGGAGGGATTTTGCCTCCTTATAAACCCGTTCATCAGGTTCAAATGGATTCGACCTACGCATTAATATTTATTTCATAGTTGGAGAGTCTCCTCAATTTTAAGACTTTTAAATTCATCACTGGATTTTTTTTCTTATGATTATTAGTATAAAAATCATGATTTAAGATTCTATTTAATTTAATTGTAAAGAATTAAATTATAAATCAGTGCTGTGTGAAATGTGTTTCACAAATTAAATTTTATCTAGATTACCGATGGGTTTGAATTAAATTTTTGAAGTATTTGGCGGTGGTGAGATTGGGAAGCTATTCAATTCAAATAGAAGATTTATAAGGAGTTGTTGGAAAAACTAATATCATCCAAAAATAACATATGGATCCATTATCTGGATTTGCGGAGTCGGATTCTGAGTATGGAACCTAAAGGATTTGAGACAATGTTTAAAGTTCATTTGTAGAGATAGTTAAGTTATGGTGATATTATTTGTTTCAGGNNCGAATAAAGCATGGCTAAAATTATGGTCCGCCCCGGTGACTCTCTGGTTTTCGTGGATAAAGGAGAAAAAGAAATCATTCAATCTACCTACAATAATGCATTATCTGTTCTACGAGAAAACCTTATTGATGAAACAGAATATGGAGAATTAGTAACTTATAAGATTCCTGACTGGTTAGCTAAGGATAAGGGTTTACAAACTAAAGTTAGTGGCAAAGTGAAAAAAGAAACTGATAAAGCAATCCTTTTGCAGTTGGGCATACCGCCACATACCGATGAGGTTTGGCTACCTAAGAGTCAGATAACCCTGGATGTTCCACCCAAGGACACGAAGTAAGTCGGATGGAGTTTAAATTACATTTGTGAACTATATTGAACATATTTAGAATTAATAATATCTTTTCAATGGAAGGTTCTTCTTCCCCAGATTAGACCCTTAAGGAATCCCAATGCTACTACGTTATGAAAAATGAATTGCATTATGATTAATGTAAATGCTAGGGGATCCTTATTTTTAATATAAACAATGATAGAGAAGATTATACTGAATAAGAAGTAAATTATTAAGAGAATGAACATTACTGTAAATAAGAGATTGGAGAATAAGTTGATTCCCGTTAAGATTAGAATAATTTCAAATAGTAAGAAAATTAGAGGAATCCACCAGATTAGATGATTGTACCCA
>PMNN01000265.1:0-453 GCA_003161815.1 Methanobacterium sp.
ATATTAATGATGTTTTAAATGGGCTTGAAGGAACCGAATATCCTCAAATATTAGAAGATGTAATTCCAGTATATGAAGAAACCGGAATTTTATTACCTTTAGAGGCTTCTCTTGAGAAATANNNNATGGAAGCAGAAGATGTTGCCGGAGTTGTTAATGGTTTAGAAGGTACTGATTATGCACCTCTGCTTTCTGAAGCATTAGCAGAGTATTCAGAAACAGGCTCTATAGCAACTTTTGAAACTGCTTTAGATAATCATGTGAATGAAGCAGCAAAAAGTATAGCATTGAAAAATCAATTTGGGATAGGACCTATGATTGGTTTTTTAAATAGGAAGGAAGTAGAAATAAGGAATTTGAAAATCATAGCTCGAGGTAAAAGAGAAGAAGGTTTTTCTCCTTCAATGATTAAAGAGATGTTAATATGAAATCAAAAAACATTGCCGTTATGGC
>PMNN01000265.1:517-6642 GCA_003161815.1 Methanobacterium sp.
GAGTAATTGGGGTTGAGATGGTAAAATGATTACAGAAGGAAAAATAATAAAGATAGCAGGTCCTGTTATTACCGCTGACGGTATGAGAGGGACTCAAATGTACGAAATGGTTAAAGTGGGTGTAGACAAGCTTATCGGTGAAATAATCGAACTTGAAGGCGACACTGCTACCGTCCAGGTTTATGAGGAAACTGCAGGTATGAAGCCTGGAGAAATTGTGGAAAGTACAGGAGGACCACTATCTGTGGAATTAGGGCCTGGAATCATTGGTTCCATATTTGATGGGATTCAAAGACCATTAGAAACTATCAAACAACTAACTGGAGATTATATTGGAAGAGGAGTGGATGTTCCAGCATTGCCTAAAGATAAAAAATGGACTTTCATGCCTACCGTTAAGGTTAATGATGAATTAAAAGGTGGAGATGTAATAGGAGAAGTACAGGAAACTTCATCTGTGAAACAGAAAATAATGATACCTCCTAATNNCCAGTGGTATAGTAAAAATACAGATGATGCAAAAATGGCCTGTGCGAACGGGAAGACCATATAAAAATAAATTAGACCCGGATATACCATTAGTGACTGGTCAAAGGGCTCAAGATACCTTTTTCCCTGTAGCTAAAGGTGGAACTGCAGCTATACCCGGTCCATTCGGATCCGGGAAAACAGTAACTCAGCAACAGTTAGCTAAATGGGCGGATGCAGATATTGTTGTATATGTGGGTTGCGGAGAACGTGGAAATGAAATGACTGAGGTTTTAAAGGAATTTCCAAAGTTAGAAGACCCTAAAACAGGTAAACCACTTATGCACCGTACCATACTTATTGCGAACACATCTAACATGCCAGTGGCAGCTAGGGAAGCCTGCGTGTATACTGGAATTACAATAGCCGAATATTTCAGGGATATGGGATATGATGTGGCTCTTATGGCAGACTCCACCTCTCGTTGGGCTGAAGCTATGAGAGAGATTTCAGGACGGCTTGAGGAAATGCCTGGTGAAGAAGGATACCCTGCTTATCTAGCATCAAGATTAGCACAGTTCTACGAACGTGCGGGTCGAGTAACCGCCGTGGGTACTGAGGATAAAATAGCGTCCGTAAGTGTTGTTGGAGCAGTATCACCACCTGGCGGAGACCTCTCTGAACCAGTAACTCAAAATACACTACGTATTTGTAAAGTTTTCTGGGCTTTAGATGCTTCACTTGCAGATAAAAGGCACTTTCCAGCCATTGACTGGTTGCAGAGCTACTCTCTTTACGTTGATAGTGTAGGGGGTTGGTGGGATGAATCTGTTGGTGAAAACTGGAGAAATGTCAGGGATGAAGCTATGATTTTACTTCAGAAAGAATCAGAACTACAGGAGATTGTGCAACTGGTAGGACCTGACGCTTTACCAGATAAGGAAAGAATAACTCTGGAAAGTACCCGTATGATCCGGGAAGATTTCCTGCAGCAGAATGCTTATCATGAGATAGATACTTACTGTTCACCATCCAAACAATTTAAGATGCTTAAAACCATTATAATGTTCCAAGACCAGGCTACGGTAGCTCTAGAACGGGGAGCAGCTCCAGAGAGTCTTACTACTTTAACGGTTAAAGAGGATATTGGTAGAATGAAGTATATACCTGAAGCTGAATTTGATGAAAAGATCAAGGAGATCCAGGATTTAATAGTTAAACAAACTAGTGAGGTATAATAATGAAGGCTAATATTAAAACAAGGGAATATACAACAGTCTCCGAAGTTGCTGGTCCCCTTATGATCGTTGAAGGTGTAGAAGGTGTTGCTTACAGTGAAATAGTGGACATTGAAACACCCTCCGGTCAGATGAGAAGAGGGCAAGTCCTAGAGGTTAAAGGAGATGTTGCTGTAATACAGGTCTTCGAGGGAACGAGAGATCTGAACACTTCCACAACTAAAGTTAGATTTACAGGTGAAACTGCTCGAATTGGAGTTTCACTGGATATGTTAGGACGAGTATTTGGTGGTACTGGTAATCCTATAGATGGAGGACCTGAAATCATACCAGATATGGAATTAGATATTAATGGAAGCCCCATGAATCCATCAGCACGAGATTTCCCAGCTGAATTTATACAGACGGGTATATCCACCATTGATGGTATGAACACGTTAGTTAGAGGGCAAAAGTTACCAATCTTTTCTGGATCAGGATTGCCTCACAATGAACTGGCTGCTCAGATTGCTCGGCAGGCTAAAGTTCTAGCTGAAGAAACTGAATTTTCAGTTGTATTCGCAGCTATGGGTATTACTCATGAAGAAGCTAATTACTTCATGAGAGATTTTGAAAGAACCGGAGCATTAGAGAGAGTTACCGTTTTCTTGAACCTGGCTGATGATCCAGCTATCGAAAGAATCATCACTCCCCGAATGGCCCTAACTACAGCAGAGTACTTCGCCTTTGAACATGATATGCACGTTCTGGTTATTCTGACTGATATGACTAATTATGCTGAAGCACTGCGAGAGATTTCCGCTGCACGTGATGAGGTCCCTGGAAGAAGAGGATACCCTGGTTACATGTATACTGATTTAGCCAGTCTGTATGAACGAGCCGGTCGTATAGGTGGTAAAAAAGGTTCCATAACTCAGATGCCTATCTTAGTAATGCCCCAGGATGATATAACTCACCCCATACCAGACTTAACGGGTTATATTACCGAAGGACAAATCGTTCTCTCCAGAGAATTACATCGTAAAGGTATATATCCACCGGTAGATGTGCTTCCATCACTTTCAAGATTGATGAGTGGTGGAATAGGTGATGAAAGAACCAGGGAAGATCACAGCGGTGTATCAGATCAATTATATTCAGCTTACGCTGAAGGGCGTGATTTAAGAGATTTGATGGCTGTTGTAGGTGAAGAAGCATTAACTGAGCGTGACCGTAACTTCCTGAGCTTTGCAGAAGGTTTTGAAAATAAATTCATCACCCAGACTAAGGATGAAGACCGGTCTATAACGGAAACTTTGGATCTAGGTTGGGAGTTAATGAGTGTTTTACCTGAAACAGAACTTAAAAGAGTCCGTGCAGAGCATATTCCTAAATATCACCCTGCTCATAAGTAAATCCATTCCTATACTAAATTTTTTTTATAAGGAGTGATAAAAATGGCACAAGAAATGATAGAAGGTATAAATCCAACACGGATGGAACTTCTAAAATTGAAACAGAGGGAAAAACTGGCAGTTAAAGGTCATAGTCTTCTGAAAGAAAAGAGGAATGCCCTGATAATGGAGTTCTTTAATATATTGGAACGAGTCAAGGGATCCCGTGAAAATGTAACTGAGAAGCTTAAAGAAGCTTACGATGATTTAACTGCAGCACAGATTATAATGGGTGATCTAGCTGTTCGAAAAGCTGCCTTGTCTGTTAAAGAATCAGTTCAATTGGATATTGACTCTAGGAGTGTTATGGGTGTAGTGGTACCGGTAATGGATTATGAGGTACAGAAAAGGACTATTGTGCAGAGAGGATATGGATTTATGGATACATCCGTTAAACTGGATGATGCTGCGAAAAATTTCGAAGAATCCATCGCCCTAATAATAGAATTAGGGGAGATTGAAAAGACTATAATACTCTTGGCGGGTGAAATAGAATCAACCAAAAGAAGAGTTAACGCCTTAGAACACATAATAATCCCTCGACTCAAAAACACTGTGAAGTATATCGAGATGAGGTTAGAGGAAATGGACAGAGAGAATTTCGTAAGGCTTAAGATGATAAAGAAAACCATGGAAATGGAGGCTACCCATGGTTAGAATAATAACAAGGTTAGATAAAGTTAAAAGAGAAATGGCTAAACATGCCAAGGCAAGTCTAGATTTCAGTATAGGAACCATTTCAGGAAATTTAAGGGCTATAATAGCTGATGAGGACATGGAATTAAAATCTGGAGAGATTAAATCCATTAAAATCAAAAAGATTAACATGCACGCTAATAACATCTGTTTCTTAAGCGGTTATGGTTCAAATAAGTGCGGTCACACTATAGCGGTTGGTGAACCAACCTCACTCCCCATAAGCATGGAAAGGAGTGCAGATCATGCAATGTTTGCAGCTGCTTTCAATTGTAAAATCGAAGCAGATGATTTACTGGGTGTTTTAATTCTTCTACCAGTTGATCTAACTCATAAAATGTGAAACCCTTTAGATTTCAAATCAAAAAATTTTTTTAATCGAAATCTAATCACTTATTTTTTTTTATAACACCTTATTCAAAACTGATCAGAAAGACCAGTTTATTTTAAGGTAACTTTTATTCACTCGAATTAATTAAATGTGTATTCAGATTTATGACTAATCATTCCAACCAATCAGATCGCCTTTTAAAGAAACAGATTTTAAGCCTAAACAGGCATCTTCCCCGTCAAAGGAAAACCCTTAAAGAACTTTTAGAGGAAGATAGACCCCATGTAGTAGGGGTAGACGGCACCAGACATCGTTTCAAAACCTCTGAAATTAAAAAAATCGCCGCCATAATTCCCCCCGAAGAACAAACCCTTCTAAAGCTTCCAATCTATTTAGAAATCGGATCACAAACATCAGGAACCCTAATATCTGGAAAATTAGAATTAAAGGTAATATGCCATATTCTAAAATTAGAAGACTGCAACAACGAAAAATATATCTATCGCCCCGACTTGAGGATTCTAAGAAAAGAATTACCAACTACTACCCAATATATTTTCATTGTGAGATAAAAAAAAATAGTTTTCAATAAATAAATTATAAAATGTTTTCATACTTTTACCTAAAAAAAAATAAAATCATAGTATAATTAAATTCTTGAGGTTAAATGAATAATAATGTTTGATTTAATTTTATCTAAATTATTGAATGAAAATATCAGTTTATTCTATTTAATAAATGGTATAAATAACTCTTTTTTGAATTGGTTAATGCCAATTATAACGGATTTTGGAAGTTCGGTTGCTTGGATTTTGATATGTATTTTCATATACATTTTTGGTGGTAGTTACGGTCGTAAAGTGGCTGTATTATGTTTAATGTCTTTATTTTTAACTAATATTCTAGTTATTTTATTAAAATACTTGGTGGCTGAACCAAGACCATTTTTCACCCTGCAGAATGTTAATTTATTAATTCATGTTAATGGCAGTTCTTTCCCTTCAGGACATACCGCATCATCATTTGCTGCGGCTACAATGATAGGATTAAAATATCACTTAAAATCTGAAGGAAAAAAATATTATTTAATATATCTTTTACTAGCCTTCGCCGTGTTAATAGGATTCTCAAGAATATATTTAGGCGTTCATTATCCCTATGATGTGATTTTCGGAGCCCTTATAGGAACTGCATGTACTCTAATCATTTTAAAATATGAAAACAGAATATTGAATAACAAAATAGCAGTACGTCTCAAAAAGACAAAATATTTAACACTTTGACCTTATTAAAAACTTATCAACCGAATTATTTGTCCTATACGTATAAATTGTGTGGATATATAAAATCAATAATATTATTAAAAGGAAAATTTTATGATCAAAAAATTTCAATTAACTCCTATTAGAGGTGCGAATCTAAAATGAAACTACCAGACCTTAGCGACTTCGATCTGGATGAAATAATGAATGATCCAGATAAAAGAGCCAAACTTTTCCTTTACCTAGCCGGTGCAATGATCATATTTACTATTCTCTTTGTTATCGGAATTATAGTCATATTTCTAAGAGTATTGCATGTATTCTAAAAAAAAATTAAGGTTGAAATAAATTTTTAGATAAATGTAAAAAAAAATAGATAAAAAAAAATTTGAGAAATTATTAACCATTTTCAAAAAAATTTATAATGATTTAAGTGAACTATAAACTTCACTCACTTGTTTCTCAGCTAAATAAACAGCATCTTCTAAGACCCGTTTAGAATTCATGACTGTAACTATAGGCTCACCTTTCTCTATAATTACATTTTCAAAGGGTATATCATACAATCCTTTAAAACTAAGGTCACCCACTAGGGAACGTTCCCTGGAATGAATTATCATTTTCACTGCGAATTTTTTGGGCCGAGGTACATTCATCATAACTCCATTACAAGCTTCCATATGAGCTTCCATTATAT
>PMNN01000113.1 GCA_003161815.1 Methanobacterium sp.
AAAAACACTAATCTCCACAATCTATGGACTGTATAATCATCCCCAATATCGTTGGTATTGTATAGAGGCTTCAGAAGCGATTACCGCATGGGGAAGGGAATTCCTGAAAAACACCATGAAAGACGCCGAAAAACACAGTTTAAAACCAATATATGCGGATACTGATGGTTTCTATGCAACTTACACTGGACCATCAGAAAATGATTAATAATAAAAAGAGCTTATAAATCTTTTTATAAGTGGAAAAAAGAGGTAAATCCTGACATTATACAAGAATTTTGGATCTCTTTGAATGAGTTAACAGAGAATTTGATCTAAGAGGGAATGACGAACTATGAATCCCTGCAATCAAGAACTTTCCCAACATGAATTTTTTTTAACTTTTAGTTATCCTTCGTCAATTATTTTTTTTTAAATAGCCATATAAGGTCTAAATACTGATGATGTTTCTTTAATTGATGGTTCACTGTCTTTATAACTTATATTAAAAAATTGTTGAGTATAACCTCTGTTTTCAAACGTGCTCACAATTATTATCACATTAGAAAAGTTTTCTTGAATGTCAGGATTACTCAAATCTATTTTTAAATCTCCTATAGTTGTACTTAATTTTGGATATATTAAAATAGTAGTTGGAGGATAGCCGGTTACTACTTTATACTGTTTTTTATATGCATAAATCCCTTTTTTATCTGTATTTAGCTTCTCTTCTGAATCTAATTTTATTAGTTTTCCTTGAAAATCATATTTAATGTCATCTAATGTAATAATTTGAAATACAGAAGTTACGTATTTTCCTGGTTCAAGACCCTTATTAATCATAGTAAAACTAAAATTTAAATAATTATCTTCTTTATTTGTCTTATCCACGTTCACAAATATTCTGGCGTGATTTTTTTGAGAGATTAACTCTAAAAATTTAGGGATAGATAATGGCTTATCCTCATCTCCCCGTCTAATATATGATTGGTTACTAATTTTTGAATAATAAACACAATTTCGATCGAAATTATATATTTCTACAAAGAAAACACTTTTATTACCATCTAATTTGACAGATTGGATATCAATATTAAAACGCTTAATGTATTCCGGAATAGAATCAATTTTATTATAAATAATTGCTCTAAGTGCTGCTTCATCCCTAATATGTTCCCCTACGCCTTTAATATTAATGATTTTTTTCCCCTCAGTTTCAAATCCCAAGCACAATAAACCATTAACTAAACCGGAATTTAAAAAACTAACTAAAGGACTAATTATTTTTTCATTTCTATCTTTTTTATTTTGGACTCTATCTAACTCTTTACATTCTATTTCAAAAGTCTCCAATAGCGTACCTTTAGCTATACACCCTTCAACATCCTCAATTGTTATTCCACTAGTTCTTCCAAAGATTCTTTCGATTATACCTGTCATTTTAATTAATAACATTATCCATTAATATTTTCTTCAATAATTTTTATTTCATTTTCATTTAAATCGTAGAGCTCATAAACCATCCTGTCAATCTCTGCATCAGTTTCTTTTATCTGNNGACTTTCTTCCTTCTGACTTCGTCTAGGAAAACGTCGAGGTCGAGGTCGTAGTATTTTTCGAGCCTCTGAGAAAGTTTTTCAATATTGAAAGTGTGCTGCAACCAATCATGGAACTCATTAACCTCATATTGGAGCTGATGATTAAGCTGAAGCATAATGTCTGTCTTTTCTATGAATGGCTGTTTTCATCATGAGTGGCAGGATATATGGGTAACTGTTCAACATATTGTTTGCTTAAATTGAAAAAATGTCCTCTTAATGGAGTTGCTAATGATTTAAAAACAAAATTTAATGTTTTAGAAGATAATAATGGTGCTAAATATTTTAGATTTGAACTTTCTGATGTTATCGTAAAACATTTAGCATTGGGATAAAATTTTTTATCATCATATACTGCAAAAAGGCTAGCAGCTATTTCTCTATATACTAATTTAGGTTTTTCAAATTCTTTATAATAATCTACCTTGTCTTGAATCTCATACCATTTAAAAATCCCGGGTTTTCTTCCTATGTCTTGACCTTCATTTCTTGGTGTTAGTCTTACTTCGAATTGTTTTAAATACTTTTTTATTGCAGGATATTTATTTATATCAGTTCCATGTCGAGAAAATATCAAATATAAGTTTTGATAATTGATATTCCATCTTTTAACATCTCGGCCACGAATTAAGGGCTTAATAATATCCGCACTTTTAGAATCATCATTAATAAGGTCATCTCTAGTTTCTTTGTCAATAAAAAAGGCAGAATTATAACCCGTCATAACTCCTATATGAAATTCCAGATCATAAATTTCTTTTAATCTATTACCATTTGATAATAATTTTTCGTTTAAATCAGCTATTTCCTTCCTTTCAAAACTCCAAGCATTTTCATCAAATTTAGACTGTTTTATTTTGAATTCATTATNNAGAATAAATATCCCAGGATAAGTTGTAGCATCTTTAAAAACATTATCATGTGTATAATCTACATATTTTACAAAATCTGAATTTATTAAAATAAATTTTCTTAGTTTTTTACCATAATTTACTCTTATAAATTTATTCGATGAGATATAACCTAATAAACCCTTATTTTTAAGTATTTTCAACCCTTTTTCAAAGAAATATACATAAAGATCAGATAAACCAGTGTAAGTTTGATAATTTTCCTTCAAAAACGATTTAAAACTGCTTATACCATGATGTCTAACATATGGTGGATTACCGATAACTAAATCAAACCCACCAAATTTGAAAATTTCTGGGAATTCTTCTTCCCAATTAAAGACCTTTTCTCCAGCATATTCAGGATCATCAATAACTGAATTTCCAACCTTTATGTTATTATCCAAATTCGGAAGTTTCAGTCCTTTTTTACATACTTTTAAGAAAAGGGCGAGTTTTGTAATTTCCACTGATTCTCCGTTTAAATCAACACCAAAGATGTTATTAAGTAATATTTCACGCCTTTTCTCAATGGCATCAAAAACTATAACTCCTAAATCAAAGTGTTTAACCGACTCTGTTCTTCTTCTTTTTCCTTTTCCTACTCTCATATCTGAGGTTTTTGTGTAACCCATCTTAATATCAAATATTCTATTATGGATTTCTAGAAGAACATCAGCCGCTTTATTTAGGAAAGCTCCAGATCCACATGCAGGATCTACAATTTTTATTTTTTTAAGTTTTTTATCTAACTTTTCTAGCTCAGTGGGGGACCATGAATATTCCCCAATCAAGTCAGCAACATCATCTAACTTCCCAGATTTACTTAAATAAGGGATGATGGTGTTTCGACAGATGTAATCTGTGATATACGATGGTGTATAGGAAATTCCTTCCTTTTTCCGGCGGCCCTTAACATCGGCTTTGAGTACTTCCAGGTCTCCAATTGAATTCTCGAAGATGTGGCCCAGTATGTTGACATCTAATTCTGATGAGAAGTCGAATGAGGAAATGATGAGTAGGTTTTTGTAAATCGGGTTTATTTTATCAGAGTAGGGTCCTAAAAGATGTTCAATCTTCTTTTCGTATTCTTTGAAGTTCCACTCCTGCCAAACATCTTTAAAAAGCTCCTGATCGTCTACACTATCACGGATCTTAATAAAATCTAGTTCTTCATCAAATAATCCGCCATTATATTCAGGAATGTCTTTGTATTCATTACCTTCATTAATATCGTCGAATAATTCATTTAAACGTTGCCAAATACTATTACGCCTTAAATTACCCTTCTCAATTGGAGTAACGATAGTATCAGTTGAAATCTGACTGGTAAGTAATTCAGCATCTTCCGCAAAAGAGATGAACATGTACCTGTTAAGAATCAACTGAGCATAATGAACCGCATCAACTCTATTAAAATCATTAAACTGTTCTAATTCTTTGATCAGCATCAGACGGGTTTCATGGAATAATTTATAAAAATTAGTCTCCAGCTGTTGCTCAATTACTAAAGTCTCTTTTACTAATTTTTTTGGATAATCCTTTTCTATATGAGACATTTTAGAAAATGCCAGCATAAAAAAGCAGAATTTCTCCGGGTCTAAAAGATCTTCATATGTGAAACAGATGTAATTATCGCTTTTCTTGCCCCAGTTGTAGAGTCTGAATTCTTTGAAATTAGAAACAAATATCCAGTTTATGTCTCCAGTGTGTTGTGCATAGTCAAAAGCCTGATCCACTGGGGTTCTTTTATCATTAATTCTATTTTGGGGTTTATCCAGATCTGAAGTTTGATCCTTGAGTTCGATGACCATGAATTTTTTATCANNATCGTGCTTTGGAATGGTTAATTTGAATGCCTTATCCCGGGCATATTTTTTCATCAGTGCTTGGTTGAAAAGATTATTTTTCATGGATGATCAATTACATTGTTTAGTCCGTACTGAATTTAAATATTCATTTTTTTTTAAAAAATTTATTAAATCAGATGATATAATTAAAGGCTATATTTTTATCTAAGGCAGGACCGCTTCTAGATAAAAACTGTTCTCTCTTGGGCGAATCTCGATGAAAGGAATTGACACATTTTATTTGCACATTAGTCCTAGCTTTATCGATGACCCTGGAGAAATTACCTCAAAAATAATTCATATTAAAAGAGATGGGATAGTTATGGAGTAATTTTTAATTTAAAAAAAGGATTAAAATATTAGGGTAGTTTAACGTTGCTCAGCCAGAAATTTTGGATGGATTTCGCTACATTAATGAATTGGTTTAGATCTACGGNNACGATGGGTATTTTTTTTAATGTATCATCGTGTTTGATTTCTTTTAGAACTTCCCATCCGTTTTTTTTAGGCAAGTTAAGATCTAGTATAATAAGTTTAGGTCGGCTTGCATCGGAATATTTCCCTTCCTTGTTTATTATTTGCATGGCTTCCATTCCATCAGGTGCAACTACCAGNNAGTTTATGGGTGTATTAAGGGAAATTATAAAAATAGTACTATTTTTAATTGTATTTCCGGTGTATTGCCGGTGATGTAAATTTATTTCTTTTTTAATTTGAGCCAGAAATTCTCTACAATTTTTATTATGGTTTTGTATTCTTCCAAGTTATTAGGCTTAGTTATAAAAATATGTTGGACATCATTTTGGTAATTTATGAGAATGTTAGTTGGTTCTGATGCGGAAAAGATAACCACGAGTATATCTCTTAGATGTTTATATTTGCTCATTTCTGAGAGTACCTCTATTCCATTTTTGTTAGGCATATAAAGATCCAATACTAAAAGATCAGGTCTGGGAAAATCATTATACTCCTCATCTTGATTTAGATACTTCAAAGCGTCTACATCATTAGTTACAACATTGACATTTGTTAGAAAATTTATTTTTTTAAATTCATTTAAAAAAAGCCTTACATCACTCGGATTATCCTCAACTACTAATATTTCAGCGGGAATAACACTTACATCTTCCATAATTTTTATCCAATTTATGGATTATCTAACATGAATACATAGTTGTCNNATCTTAATATATAAAACTTAATAATTCTTCAAATTCTGATAATAACATCAAAAAAAGATTAATCAAATTATATAAAAAAATTTGTAATCTACAACCCAGATATCATTGAAAAAAAGAGATAATAAATTTAATGATATTTTTATTGTAAAATGGGTATAAAACTGAGATTAATCTTCATATATAGATCACAAAGCTGAGATTAAAATTTTTTCTTCAAGGCCGGGTTGAAGAGATTATTTTGCATAGAGGATCAATTACATTGTTTGTCCATATTGAAATCAAACATTCGATTATTATACAGATTCTTTTTTATATAAGAGATTATTTTTATAATGATCAATTATTTTTGATAATTATTGTC
>PMNN01000224.1 GCA_003161815.1 Methanobacterium sp.
AGAGATCATGTAATATACTGTCTCGCTGTTTAAGGGAGTTTCAGGGATTTCATATTTAGGAGATCTTTTAACATAAAAGGCTAGAACGTCCCTTACAACAGGATCATCTGTTGCTTTTTCCACTTTATCTAACATTTCATCAAGTTCTTCATTACTTAAAACATTTGTTAACATTTTTATACCCCCATATGCGATTATAATTGATTTACATTTTAGAAATAATGTATAAATAAACTTTTTTATCTATATTTTTTAATTTCTTTAAATCCATCATTCTCCGCCTTCTCCATGGATAAAATGTCAAAAATAAACATTTAGATTATATTAAATTGTAAAATAAGATTTATTTTGTTGTCAATGATCGAACCCATGCTCGCTAAACTAACAAATCCTGACATTCTTCTAGAAGGTAATTAAATAAGCGAAACTAATTGGATGCAGAGCGGTAAATCCGCCCACATTTTCAGCATGTTCTCAGTATGGTTTTATCAACTTACCAAGATCTTGATGATGATTAGGATTAGCAATTGAGGGTTATAAAATAATAATGCTAATGAAATAAGACAAAGGAACAGAGAAAGTAAAAAGTGCTACAGCTAAATTTGACAAGCTACCAAGAAGTACAATTATTAATCCGTAAAAAAACAATGGAAAAAAGTATCAAAATGTAAAATATTTAGATATCAGGGTATTGAAATCACTAATTCCGTTTTTTTATTCGCAGGTAAACAGAGGTTTAAAATTAAACTTTTAAAATAACCGATGTCTAAGTCAATTATTTTCGATTGAGAAATTAATGAAAAAGAAATAATAGATTATTAATAATAATCAATATAATAATTATAAACCGAGGTAAACACTTTCTATTTCAAACTGAATTTGATTATTAACTTATATTGTTAAAGGCTAAATTAAGGAATAATCCATCATTTGAAGATGCGAAGGCTACATTAGATTGCTTTTGTCCATCAATCTCTATTTTTATAACGTTTTGTCCATAGTATAATGTGTAATTGCCTTGGGGGTTTTGATCATTAAAATTAATGGATTTATATAATACTCCATCGAGGTAGACGTTATAAGTTCCATTTTTAAATACACCTACTGTGCTAGCTACTTGCTGATCATTCAGGTATATGTTTACTGTACTGGCATTGTCTGCTGCTGGTTTTAGGATGATACCTTCTTTAATAGTTAAATTACTATTATTTTGCATTGTAAGATATTTTTCAACGTAAAGATTTTTGAATAGGTTTCTCACATTACTATCCATTATTACGTCTCCAATATTTAATCCAAGATAAGTCCTTGAGTCGGAAGGTATACGCATCACATTATCCTCTCCTGAAAGAGTCTGGTTTAAGGAGTAGCCAGTGCCATTTATATAGATGGAGTCCCCGTAATTAAGTTCCATGGTACTCATAGCATCTTGAGGCATTCTTATAATGGAAGTTTCATTTTCTAGAGCACTGTCAACCGTGTAGGGGCCTCTTGCAGAGATGGTTTGATTGTTACTATGATTAGTGGGGATAATCAAGTTTCGGGAGGTAGGTTCAATGGATATTTTACCGTCTTCAAAATGTATTGCACCAACTAGGGTGCTGATCATGGCTATTAATATAATTCCCGATACCACAATGGGGGAATGCATGTAAAAAAAAGATTTAAGGGTTTGTACCCTCGCACCAGGTTTTCTCATCATGTTAAAAGACATTCTGAGTATTTTAATTATATAAAACAGGGTTACGGCCGTTCCGAATATAGTTATTGCAAATCCTATTTGTATGGGAATGGGTCTTATAAAGAATGTACTGAATACCCCTAAAAACACTAGGGACAATCCTAGTATTTCCATTCTTATTAATCTTCCTAGGGAATCGATCATGGTAACTCGGCCATACTCATTGGCGCGGTCTACAATAGTCCTCACCACTTCAGTGGCTACTATGTTAAGTTCGTGCAGTGAAGATAGCATATGATCGACTTTGCCAATATCCACCTCTTTAATCTTCATTCCTCTGACATCTGCATCTAAAACAATTCCCACATCTACTCCATAATCATCCTCTAATTTTATATTATTGAGAAATGATCTTTTTGCTGCGAACTGTCCACTGAGGGGTTGATCAAATCTTATTTCAGGGAAAAAGAAATTTAATAAGGGTTTAGCCGTTAATTCAGTTACTCGACCGCCTTCTCTTTTAAATTTAGTTTTTGTAAGATCTGCTTCCCCATCAATTATGGGTTTTATGATGTTATCAACCTGTTTAGAGGTTAAATTTTCAATATCTGCATCTAAAAAAACCACAATATCTCCTTTTGAATTATTAAAGCCCGTTTTTATTGCAGATCCTTTACCCTGATTTTTAAGATGCTGTATTACCTTAGCGCCTGCTTTTACAGCTACTTCGGCTGTTTTATCGTAGGATCCATCATCCACCACAATTATTTCGTCGATATAATTTAAGGATTTCACAGCCTTTATTACATTACCCACTGTTCTATCTTCGTTAAAAGCAGGTATTATAACTGAAACGGCCATATCTTTCGAATTAATGGTTTTAATGGAGGAAATGATCCAAAATAATAATAGAATGATCCATAACACTTAGAGTACACCTCAAAAATTATTCAATAAAATTTAATATCTAATTACTGAATTGTATAAATTGCACTTTTAATTCTTTTCCCAATTCTTTACCAAAAAACTTTATTAACTTTTTTAGTGCATATAATTTTAGTATAAGATGGTTAATATAGTACAAAAGAGAGTTAAAAATCATATACACTTTATTTACATTTAATTAACTAATATTTGGGTGGTAGGATGGAACCGAAGGTCATGATTTTACAGGGAAGTGCATCTGATTTTGCTATAGCAGAAAAGGCTATAAAAATTCTGCAAACTATGGAGATTCCTTATGATCTGAGGGTGGCTTCGGCTCACCGCACTCATCAAAAAGTTAAAAGTATTGTTGAAGAATCCACTAAACATGGAGTGGAAGTTTTTATGGGAATAGCTGGACTTTCAGCTCATCTTCCCGGAATTATAGCAGCTAACACTCATAAGCCCGTGGTAGCAGTGCCTGTAGAAGTTAAGTTAGGAGGGCTGGATGCGATGTTCGCATCTGCACAGATGCCAATGGGAGCTCCTGTGGCAGTGGTAGGGATTGATCGTGGTGAGAACGGCGCTATCCTGGCTTCACAGATAATAGGTATCAATAATAAAAAAGTCAGAGAAAATCTTTCATCTATGAGAAGAGATTTTTTCTTCAAAGTAGATAATGATGAAGCAAAACTTGAAAATAAACTTAAAAGCAGTTATTACGCCAAAAAAACATCCATTAAAATTGATACAACAGAACAGACTGCTTCTGAAGCTGAATCACATTCCAATAAAATTTTTAATCATGATTCTGATAGACATTTAAATCATCCTGACGTGGCAGTGATTGCTGGAAGCTTTTCGGATATAAAGGTAGCTAAAAAAACCACCACATTCCTTGATAAGATGAATATATCCTACGATTCTTTGGTTGTATCTCCCATCAGAAATCCTGTAAAGTTTGAAGATTATATGGAAGAGATGGAAGATGTAAAATTATTTATAGCCATTTCCGGGCTTTCAGCACATGTCACCGGGGCAGTGGCAGCATATACTGAAAAACCTGTTATAGGGGTACCTTGTAATATTAGATTAGGTGGATTGGATGCTTTGCTATCAATGGTTGACATGCCGCCGGGAGTGCCGGTAGCAACTATGGGCATAGATTCAGGGGAAAATGCCGCTTTATTAGCGGCTGAAATGCTGGGAATAGGTAAAGAACACGTAAAAGATAATTTTTTAAAGTTTAAAAGTAGTATCAACCGTAAAACAGGAAAGTTTTGATGGTTAATTTAATGATATTAAACAAGTAGAAATATTGGCATTTAATCTAATCCCGTGATTATTCACGCGAATTAAATATTTAAAAGTGAATAAATAAAATTATTTGATAATATTGGTATTTTATGCTCAAATATAATTTAACTAAAAATATGCGTGGTTAATAAATGAGAGAATTTCTAAAAGTCCTTGAAAATGAATTCAAAGTTGAAAAAATTGAAGAAGAAGTTTCTACAAAATATGAAGCTTCTAAACTAATTAAAGATCATGATAAAGATGTAGTAATCTTTGAAAACATTAAAGAAAATGATATGCGTATCATATCGGGCATATGTAATACTAGGGAAAAAATCGCCCGTGCATTATCAATAAATGTGCATGATATAAGTGGCAGGATAATTGAGGCGATGGAAAATCCCACACCTATAACAAAAATTCAAAGCGTTAATGAGAAATTTGATGTATCAAAGAGAGCAGACTTAAGAGAACTTCCTATATTAACCTATTACAAAAATGATGGTGGACCTTATATCACTGCGGGAGTGATTATAGCTAAAGACCCTGAGACGGGTGTAAGAAATGCATCAATCCATCGGATGCTTGTATCAACTACTAATCGATTAGGAGTTAGAATTGTTCCCAGAAATCTTTATACATACTATCAGAAAGCAGAAATGATGGATCAACCATTGGAAATCGCTATCGCCATAGGTATGCATCCAGCCACTCTTCTAGCATCCTGTACATCCGTACCTATTAACGTAGATGAATTGGAAGTGGCTAACAATTTCCATAATGGTCAAATGAAGTTAATAAAATGTGACACAGTTGATTTGGAAGTTCCTGAATGTGAAATATTATTGGAAGGTAAAATACTACCATATGAAAGAGCGGCAGAAGGCCCATTTGTAGATCTAACAGATACATATGATGTAATAAGAAACGAACCAGTTATTGAATTGGATAAAATGCATTATAAAAAAGATTCATTATATCATGCCATAATGCCTGCCGGATTTGAACATAAACTTTTACAAGGCTTACCTCAGGAGCCACGTATATATAAGATAGTACAAAACACTGTGCCTACAATTAAAAATGTTGTTTTAACAGAGGGCGGATGCTGTTGGCTGCACGCAGTAGTTTCAATCCAAAAACAGACACAAGGTGATGGTAAAAATGCTTTAATGGCAGCTTTAACGGCTCATCCATCACTAAAACACTGCGTGGTGGTTGATGAGGATATTGATATCTTTAAAAGTAATGATATTGAATACGCCATCGCCACCCGAGTTAAAGGAGATGATGACATATTCATAGTTCCCGGTGCTCGTGGTTCATCCCTTGATCCGGTGGCTACTCCCGATGGAACTACCACTAAAGTAGGAGTGGATGCTACTAAGCCTCTGGGTAAAGGGGAGAAGTTTGAGAGAGTTAGTAAACAAAATGATTAAATAAAAATGTTCATCATTCATTAAACTTTTAAACGCTTAGAACTTTACTGGTTACTATTATTAACATAAAGATTTAACAAAATTTTAAATGCTATTAAATTTTTAATCCAGATTTTTTAATCAGTCACAATATCTATTTTGGCTTTACAGGTGGGACATTCTTTTATTTTTTTCTCGTCACTTATAACATTGAAGCCATTCCGCTCTATAATAAGCTTTCCACATGAAGGGCAGTAAGTGTTCTCACCACCAAATGAAGGAGCGTTTCCAATGTAAACATATTTTATACCAGCTTCTTTCGCTATTTTTTGAGCTTTTTTCAATATTCCAACTTCAGTCGGGGGCAGGCTTGTTAACTGGTATTGGGGGAAAAATCGTGTAAAATGTAAAGGAACTTCCACTCCCAATTCATCCACCATGAATTTCACTAATGCTTTAATATCCTCTTCAGAATCGTTGTAACCAGGTATCATTAAATTGGTAATTTCTAAATGTATTTTAGCATCATGCATCCTTACAATATTATCCAGCACGGGCTGGAGTCGGGCTTCGCACAAATCTTTATAAAATTTATCCGACATCCCCTTAAGGTCGATGTTAGCAGCATCTAAGTAGGATTTTATCTGATCGAAGGATTCTTCGGTCATGTAACCATTAGTCACATAAATGGTTTTAATATCTTCTTTTTTCGCTATTTTAGCAGAATCCAAAGTATATTCGAACCACATGGTGGGCTCATTATAGGTCCAGGCGATTGATTTACATCCATTTTCTTTGGTGAGATTTATGGCTTCTTCAGGTAGTATTTCTCTAGTAGGTATTTGTTCCAACTGTGACTGGGATATACCCCAGTTTTGGCAATGTCTGCACCGGAAATTGCAGCCAACACTTCCAATTGATAATACAGTAGTTCCCGGGTAGAAATGAAATAACGGTTTTTTCTCTATAGGATCCACGGCAATAGATGATACAGCAGCATAATTGAGACTGTAAATTTTGTCATCATCATTTTCTCGCATTTCACAAAAACCTGTTTTTCCTTCTGAAATTATGCATCTTCTTTCACATATTTTACAATTTAAGGCTTTACCCACTTTTTCATAAAGTATGCCTTCCTTTCTCATGATTTCACCAAATTAATGAAATACTTGATTAGATTTATCATAATTTTTAAAGTGCTCATAACCCTTTGAGATTAATATATTTGTCTTTCCTTCTTTATCTATAATTTGGATTTGTCCAGTTGAAGTTACATAACCTATTTCATAAAGCGAAAATTTATCTTTTAGTTCGAAGAATTTATTTTTTCTAATAGTTAACAGTATTTCAAAGTCTTCACCAAAGGATAAAGCCATTTCAAGTGGATCTTTACCTATTTTCCCGGCGATTTCAAAGATTTCTTTTGGTATGGGTATTTTATCTTCATTAATGATCATTCCCACGTTATTTTGATTAGCTTGTATAAGTTCTCCAAGTTCACTTAGAAGACCGTCAGTTATGTCAGTTGCAGATGTCACAAACCCAGTTTTTGATAATAAAATTCCCTTCTTCAATTGGGCATCGGGTTCTAGAGCACGTTTAAGGGCAAGTTCCTTAAAAGTAGGATTTAATTCTTTTAATTTTAATTCATCATCAAATAAGATTTCGAATCCAGCTGCTGCAAGCCCTAAATATCCTGTAACCGCGATTATATCTCCTACTTGGGCTCCGCTTTTCATCATAACATAATCTTTGGCAACAGTTCCTAGACAAGTTCCACATAATGTTAATTCGGATGATTCATTGGTGTCTCCTCCAATAAGAGCCATTTGATAATGTTCACATGCCTTGNNCCCATGGCAGCGAGGTCGCTAACGTTTACTGTTACAAGTTTTTTCCCAATCTGTTGAGGAGTCATCTGTATGGGAAAGTGAGTGGACTGGATTAATAGGTCAGAAGTTGCCACTAAATAATTTTCTCCAAAATTNNAGGGCATCATTAACCCTATCTTTTATTATATCCGCGATCCGTTCATCAGCTCCCAATGGCTCAGTGTAGATGATTTCGCCTTTAAATTGGATTTCATCTGTTCCGTCATCGTGGTTATGGCTATGATTATGTTCTTGGTCTTCCTGAGGATTGTGATCTTCTTGAGGAGTATTTAATCCCAAAATGTGGGGTATATCCTGGGTGGTATGCACTCCGGGAGCTAGAAATACTGGGGTTACAATGATTTTATCTACACCACTGTTTGCGAGATGGTTTATAGCGGCCGGTATTGATGGTTTTGACATGTTCATGAAGCCAACAGCAACAGGGTAATCTGTTTTTTCTTTATAAATTTCAGCTATTTGACTTATTACGTCTTTTCCATAGGGTAATCTACTACCATGACCAACCAAGAGTACTCCTATATTATTTTGCGAGTTTGAATTTGTATCCATATGATATTACTCCTTCATCGCCTTCTTCTTTTATTTTTCTGAAAACTAATTCTACATCATCACCTATTTGAATGTCGTTATTTTGACAGTCTACTATTTGACTGGTTATCTTGGCACCTTCTTCTAATTCTATTATAGCTACTGTATAAGGGGATAACGCTTTGAATTCTTCTGTAGGGGTGTGTATAATGGAGTAAGTATAGATTTTTCCTTTACCACTAAATTTTATATTCTCTAACTTACCTTTTCTCCGGCATTCTGGACACATAACTCTTTTTGGAAAGTACGTTTCTCCGCAACGGGTACATTTTGATCCTATGAGGTTATATCGTTGTGGAATGTGACGCCATCCTCTTACGATGTCTTTCATTTTTAATCCTCCATTTAAAACATAAATTTATCAAATGTTAATATTGATTTTATCATTTCTATTATCTTTTAATCTTATAATCTAAGGAATTTGAAAATCAGTCTTAATTATAAAATTTTTTTCGTTATAATTTTGGTCATTTTCTATAAATATATAAGCTTTATTCTTATCTGAAATTTAATTTGATTTATGAAATTAGCGAAGTAATCAATTCCGATTTAATAAGAATTATAATAATTATCATCGCTTAAATTTTTTAATAGATACAATATTTTAACTTAAACTTCATTATAAGCAGTTATAACAACCACTTCTTCAAAGAAATATTTTTCCCGAGCAGTTGCAGAAGCCTTAAAACCAAGTTCCTCGAAATCATTTAAAGTATTATCTACATCAGATAAAGATGATTGTACCAGCTGTACACGACCACCAGGATTTAGATAATCTTTAACTCCCTCGATGAATCTGTCTATAACTTCTCTACCGTTAACTCCACCGTCCCATGCTGCATTTAATTCATCGTCAATTTTTTCCTCATTTGAAGAGGGAAGGTAGGGTGTATTGAATAAAATAAGATCGAATTTCTCATTATTTACTGGTTCAAAGAGATATCCCTCCCTTAATTCTACATTATAAGCTTTGTTGCTTATTATATTTTTAACAGCACATTGTAAGGCATAGGGGTTTATGTCGGTAGCAATTACCATCCGTGCTTTTCTAGCAGCTATAATTGCTATAATTCCCGTGCCAGTACCAATTTCCAGGACACGGCTCATTCTCTCCACTTCTAGGTTCTCTGCAAATAGAAATGTATCTTCAGAAGGTTCATATACCTTTGGATGACTTTGATAGCATATTCCTTTATATTTTTCTAGCATTTTTTTAACATTCACACAATTTTTTAATTAAAAGATGATTTAGATTTATTTAAACATTTAATTTTTGTAGCTATCCATTCAGTTAAATTAAAGTAATCTTTTGTAATATATATTGAAGTCAATTTTAATTATAATTTACCTTCAAATCCATCTAAAGCTGCAGGCAGTGCCTCAAGTACAGGTGTAAGACCAGAAAGATGAAGATTTAATACCACAGCACCTACAATTTCATCACGACTTGATCCTTCATTTTTAGCCATAAAAGCATGTAGCTTCACACCAGTGGGATTTCGATTGGAGGTTTGTATAGCAATATTAATTAATTGCTTTGTTTTAGCATCTAATCCTTCCAACGATTTCTGAGCTTCGATCAAATCATTAAAACGGGCTGCAACATCTGGACATTCCTTTTGAAATAATTTATATGGATTTTCATTCATTATTACTTCATCTCCAAATATAATTTAATTATTCATTTTATTCATTAAATATTTCAATTGATTTGAAATAACCATAATTTCTTCTGGTGTCAATTTAATTACTCTATCGTTCATCAATCTTTCATCTAAATTTGAAACAATGTCTTTAACAATATTTTTATCCATATTTGATATTTCGTGGAAAGAATCAATTAGAGCATTCCTTACTTTTTTATTTTTATGCTGGAAAAGTGCTCTAGTTATATTGAAAAAGAATTCATCAATATCTAATTTAGGATTAGGAGTTAATTTAATTACAGCTGAAGATACCTTTGGCTGGGGAAAAAAAGAATTCATTGAAACTTTGAAAAGTAATTCTACATCTGAACATACGTATAACATAACTGAAAGACGAGAATAATTAGTATCACCTGGTTTTGCTATCATCCTTTCAGCAAATTCCTGTTGGTACATCAATATTGCGTAATCAAAATTTTCTTTAAGTAGTTTGAAGGTTATGGGTGAGGATATTTGGTAGGGCAGATTGGAAATTACTTTATTAAATGATGGAAGCTTTATTTTAACCGCATCACCTATTATTACCTCTACATTCGTTATTTTAAGATTTTTGAGCCTTTCTTTTAATATCTCCGCTACTTTTTGGTCCTGCTCAACTGCCACTACTTTACCAGCCATTCCAGCTAATGGTATTGTTAAAGTCCCGATACCGGGACCGATTTCTAGAATAGTATCTTTTAGGGAGATATTTGCATGATTCAGTATTTTGAACAGTATTTGAGTATCTATTAAATAATTTTGACCTTTTCTTTTATTCAGTCTAATACCATTTTTTTTTAATATTTTTAGGGTATCCGCTAACATTTATAGACTCTGTACTGTTCGAAAAATAATTATTTCAAAAATAATATCAAAATATATATTTCCAATTCTATGGATTACAGCTTTTAGAATTTATGATAACTAGGTTTTTCTTTTTTCGGAGGTCTAGTGAAGACTATGTACTTCCTTTTACCCTTTTTATCACCGTTTCCTTCAAGTTCCAGGAGTATACGTTTGGAAATGAGCTTAACAGGATCTGCTAGCATGGGCACTCTTTCTTTAATATCTTTAAAACTCTCAAATTCTTTCTCTTTACGTGCATTTAAAATATCCCACATATGTTTTTTTCCAATACCTGGTAAAAGTTCTATTTGATGAAGTCGGGTTGAAATTGGACCTGCATCATTGAAAAATTGGACGTACTTATCCTCATGTTCTTTTATAATTTCTTCTATCACATAATTCAATTCTACCCTGGCGGTGGAGGTGAGTTTATCATATTTAAGTCTGCCGTTCACCCGGGCTATTTTATCCCTTTTCCCCGCTCCAATGTAAACTTTTTCATGTATATCTAGGTTAACCTTTTCTTGGGGAGTGAGTTCAAGTAGAGTAAACTCCACTATACCTATTGCTTGAGCTACAGGTTTTCTTTTAAATGAAGATGAACCTTCCTTTACATAACCTAAAGGAAGATAATCCAAAATAATCGCATAATCTTCCATTTAACCACCGATTTTTAATTCAATTAATTCAGAAACATCGACTAAATATCCTTTCAAAATTTGAAACAATTTATAGCATTAATTTTAAGTAAGTAAATTTCTTTAATAATGACTTAAATTTGCTAAAAAAATTAAATTTATGATTCTTCTTCACGGTACTTATTTATTATTTCTAATAACTTTTCCAATTCTTCTTTTTTATGAGAACCTCTTTCCTTAGCAAACATGAGCCTCATATCAGGCATATCCTTGGGCATTATATCCGCTAATTTGACAGACTGAGCCTTTTTAACTATTTCATTAAGTTCAGGCACCAACTTACTAGCGGCTTCAGAATCCAGCTTTGCAAACTTAACCACGTGATCTAAAACTAAATTCTGCTCATAGGTTAACTCATGATCTTCTTGACGTTTCTCTAACATTTCTTTAATTTCTGCAATAGTGATGGGATCGGTTTCAATAACTTTCTTTCCAATCATCCTAATCACTCTTGCATTTTAAGATGTTCTGGTCTCACAATCAATCTTTTAGCCTTGTTACCATCATTAATTGCAACTATATATGCTCGGCCACGTTTTTCAGCTATTTTACCAGTTCTTCCATGAAATCGTGGGTGTGGTTGACCTTTATGAATACTGGGATCTATTATAATATGAACCAAATCATTTTCATCAAAAGTCTGTATCCGCTTTGTTATAGGGTTTGATCTACCCGCCCTTATAGTCTTTTTGAGTTTGTAACGTGTTTTGCTTTTAAAACCTCTTGATCTTCTCATTTTTTAAAACCTCCATTCGACTTAAAAAAAAGTTTGATAAAAATATTTCCTATAACTGAACCATTATTTGGATTAAATTAACTAATTAGATATATTTTTAGTATACAATATTATATTTGAATTTATTCGTATTAAATCAAAAACTGGTTAATGAACTATTAAAATCCCGCGTTGAATAGAATCATCTAAATAAAGAATTTTTATACCTTAAAACTCCATAATATTAGTTTAAATACAGTTTTTTATAATAATTTGATTAAATTCATATTAAAAATATTTTCTTATTCAACGTTTATAATACTATCTAAAAACTATTTGTATTAATTCTCAGTGAAGCAATAAACATGGTTTTTTTATTCAAAGATTCATCATATGATTAGAGAAACTCAGTTTTTAACATCAAGAACATCTAACTCTACACATCTGGCAGGAATTTGAAGTAATGAAGATACACTAGGTTGAGTTCTATATTCATCACCGGAAATAAGTTCTTTTATATACAAACCGCCTTCACATTCAATTATCAACTCTAATCTCTCTTGATCCAGTTTTTTAACTTTTAAATCTCTCACGCTACGTATTCTAATTAAATCAGCTCTTCTATGAGACACTCTAAGGGGAGTACGTTGCTCGATAACATCCAGGGAGTTAAGGATCTTTAAACTATCAGTAGAAGCTTCTTTATCCAGATCTACTACTGCCCTATAAACTTTGTAGGTATCAGTAGAAGAAGTCTTTATTTGACTGCGTCTTTCCTTACCCACTATCTTCAAATCTGAAACCTCTACTTTACCTGCAGCATACAAATTAATTTTCCTTTCCAACTCTTCTAAATTGAGAGTCCGCTTTAGGGGTTCTTTGATCTCCACCACAAACGGCCGACCGCTACCTAACATTCTAACATCTATATCTTCCCTACCAGCACCATGAAATTTAGATTCTGTACCTTGAATTTCTTTAATTATTTGTGGAGAAATTAATTCTTCAACAGACTCCATATACATTTTACCGGTGTAATTACAGTATTTACATCCTTTACCCTTACATTTGCGGCATGGCCATTTAGTCTGAGGAATTCCCCTAATCAATTTCCTGTACCGACCTTCTATAAATAAGGGATTTAACTGGAATTCTAAATGAGTAGCCATATTTGTTTTAAAATCTACCAATATCACTAAATTCGGATTATCAAAATCAACTTCCTTACCCATATGTAAGGATAAAAATTTACCAATCTCTCGGTTAATCTCTTTTTTAATGCTTTCAAGTTCAGAATCCAGTTTATTATATATGTAATTTTCCTTCTGGATAATTTCAGCTGGAACACGACATCCCACTAGAAACGAGGAAAATTCAACTCCAGAATCATATATATTTTTTTTTATATCATTTAGAAGTCCTTTTTCTATGAATTGGAAGATATTATCGCATATATAACAATAATCATCATTTAAGCCATCGTTTTTGCAAGCTTCTTCTCTCAGCATTTGCTGTACATATTCTCCCCTTTCATGATTATCAACGCCATCTATATCTTGAGAGAAAATTCTACCCCAGCAACGGGTACATAACGTACTCCCAGTTATATCAATAATTTTAAGTGCCTTTTCCATGATTATAGGCTTTACGGATTTATCATTCATAAACATCATCTTAATCTAATCATAATAAGTGTTTTTTTGCAGAAAAAAGAATCCCATCTGATTTATAAAATCTAGAATCCTAAAATAAAGAAATGTAAATAATAAAATTTCATAGGGTAATTCATTAAATCAATCATTTTTTATATTTTTAGAAATAATTTTTCAATAAAATTTTTACCTCATGAACTGACGCATCATCTGCCCTAAATTACCGCCCATTTTCCTCTTTCCAAACCCTTTAATAGCTTTTTTGGTCATGTTATAATATTTCATAAGCTCTTTGACATCCTCATTTCTCACTCCAGAGCCCTTAGATATCCTTTTTAATCTGGATTGTTTAATCACTTCAGGGTGGGTTAATTCATATTCCGTCATGGAGTCCATAATTATTTTATACTTCGCTAGCTTCACCTCAGTTACCTGAGAAGCATTTTTTGGTAGTTTACCACCCATTCCGGGTAACATATTCATTACTTGTTGCATGGGACCCATCTTATTCATCATCTC
>PMNN01000135.1:0-125 GCA_003161815.1 Methanobacterium sp.
TATAAAGAAAATCTTATAATTTATACTGATTTAATTAAAGATCAGGGCCCTTTAGCAGGGATTTACACGGGTCTTACATATATTAATTCTAATTATAGTTTGGTGATTCCATGTGACTCTCCATT
>PMNN01000135.1:137-2995 GCA_003161815.1 Methanobacterium sp.
AAAGTGGATTTACTGGATGAAACGGTTCAGTCTTTCAGGAATTTTAATCAACCAAAAGACTTAAAATAAGATAAAATAACTATAATTTTTGTTTAACGATGATAATACCTAATTTTAAAAAAAAATATATTTAACTTTAGATTTGATAAAAAAAATAAATTCAATTTTTATACAGATTTAGTTAATGCATAAAAATGAGAGCGAGAATCCTCATTAGGAGTCAAAATATGGAAGTTGTTTTTTTTAAGTTCGTAAAAAATGATTTTTTTGAGAAAATATGTTTTTTTTAGTGAACTAAAACGTTTCCCACATTAGTATATTTTTCATCAAAGTTTACAATCTCAACTGCACTAGGATTTCTTCCCATCTCAAGGAGGAACTTGTTAACTCTTTCAATCATGTCAACATAGTTGTTTTTATTAATTCGGCAGCCGTTTACAACAGTGAACTTTGGCAGTTCTCCATTCAACTTCTTAAACTCTATTACTGTATCAACCATCTTTCTATATTGTACGAGAGTCAGACTCTCCATTAAATCAACCAACTTAGTTTTTTTAATAGTTAACTTTAATATTTTGATTTATATTCAGCTCACATAAAAAGGTTACTATTAATGTTAATTTAGCTTTTTGTTAATTCTTATTAATACTTTGTTGAACTAGTCCTCTATCTCCACTTTAGCATTAGGATCAAATGGGTTTGTTCTAAGGGCTAGGGAAAATAGATAGGGATATTCATTCATTAAATATTCCATGTACTGGAGCCATTCATAGATTAAAATTCGATAAGCTCTTTCCGTGTCAAGTTCCAGATGTTCATAATCCGCTCTGGGTAATTGTCTTAAATCATTTCTTTTTTCCAGTTCTTCAGTAAGGTGGAACACTGCCCTTAAAAGTTCTGTGAATGTTTCATGTTCCAACAGATTAGGATTTTCCAGCAGAATCAATAAAAAATTTCTTTTATCTATTAAAAATGTTTTAAGACACTCTAAAAATTCAATTGAACTTTCACTATCGATGATATTTAAATAATAGTTATAATTCCTTATTTGTCTTGATGCATCTAAAAAATCTGTACGAGACCAGTCATCTGATACAATGAGGTTTTCTCTGATTTTCTCTACTTTAGAGTCGAATTCTGATATTTCTTTAACTAAAGTGGTTCCGACTTCGCTGAAAAATGTTCCAATAACCATGTTGAGCTTCTCCAGAAGAATAGTCCTATCTCGTTCACTAATGGCGCTTTCTATGACGAGTACTACAAATAATACTTCTATGGGTAAAAATGCAATGTCAATAGCTAAATAGAAAAACAAATCACGAGAATCATGAAAAATGACTAAATTAACCCCATAAAGTATTATTGATATTAAAACCAACAGAATACCTAGTCGAACTCGCCATCCTAAATATTTACTTATTCTCATGAAAATTCCCCTTAAAAAAATGAATGTTTGATTATTTTAACTTAAATGCTGATATTATTGTTACCGGATTATTAGCTATCATTAGGGTTCCACGTTCCATTATTCTACCTTTAGAAATAGAGACATCAACTACATCTGGGATTAAACATAAACTTAATAATGTTTTCACCGCTTCAACACGAGTATCAAGTAGAATAGAAGTTATCACTATTCTCCCGCCGTCTTTAAGTTTTTTATATCCTTCCTTTAGTATAGAAGGTAATTCTCCACTGCTTCCGCCAATCATGAGAATGTCAAAATCAGGAATATCAAATAATGCTTCAGGCGCAGTGTCTTGAATAATCTGAACTTTATTATTCACTTCATGTATTTCCAGGTTCGACTTGGTTATCTCTACAGCTTCAGGATTTTTATCTACTGTGTAAACCATTTTAGCTCTTTTAGCGAACTCTACAGTCAACCCACCAGTTCCAGATCCAATTTCCACTACTATATCGTCCGATCTTACCTGAGATTTGCACATTACTAGGCACCTTACCTCTTCCTTGGTAGGGCCGGGTATATTCGGATTTTTAATAAATTCTTCATCTGGTATCATGAAATTTATCCACTTTTGAAGTTAAATTCTTGATTATTGATTTTGATTTCCTTGGAATTCTAATGTTAATTCTATGGTTATGAATTTTAATCTTTATACTATATTTCTCAGTCCTATAGGGAATTTTAAGGAGTTTTATATTATATTTTCATCCTGCCAGCGCTGGTAAAGGTGATTATCAATTTTTAATATATCCAATATCTTTCCCACTATGAAATCCACCATATCCTGGATCTTCTCAGGTTTATGGTAGAATCCGGGCATGGCAGGTAAAATCACACCACCCTCACGACTTATATTCAACATATTCTCTAGATGCACAGGGCGTAGAGGCGTCTCCCTGGGAATTATTACCAAATTTCTACGTTCTTTTAAAGCTACATCTGCAGCTCTAGTTACCGCGTTACTCGCATATCCGTTTGAAATTGCTGATATGGTTTTCATAGTGCAGGGAACGATGACCATTGATTCAAATCTGCATGATCCACTATTAATTGCTGTGGTAAGATCATCAGGCTCGTAATATTTATTTACAAGTGTTTTGAGGTAATTTTCATCAACTCCCATTTCATAATCCAAAATTATATGGGCAGGTTCAGTTACAATAAGAGCAGTATCTTTACGTAATTCTTTTAACACTTCAAGGAGTCTAACTCCGTATATAACACCGCTGGCACCGGTAATAGCGACTACAATCATAAAACATCACATTTTTATTATATTTTTTTTATATAAACTTTTAAAGGGGAATGTAATCTCTAAATGGAAATCCAGCTGCTTTATCAGCGTTTTCTTCTGGAAGATAAATGCGTATATCGGCATGTTTAAAGCGTG
>PMNN01000075.1:0-6094 GCA_003161815.1 Methanobacterium sp.
TACCTATAATTTTTTCTTCATTATAGGCTGGTATAATAATCCATATCTCCAAATCTGATTCTGGAAATAAGTTATGAGGATTACGTTTTTCATAAGTTTCAATGAGCATATTATTCTCCGAAATTTGATTTAAATCCTTTCTAATCCGTGAAATCAAATTTAAGGATTTATAGGGGAACAATTTTAATTTTTTATTATAAGTTTTTTCTATTCTATAAAATTATTAATACATTTTCAATATATAATATAATCATTAATGAATTAAAGTAATTAGTCAGGTTCAATTTTTTTTATTATTTTTTAAGTTTAATTAAAGAAAAGCTGCATTAAACCACATTTTTTTTAATAATTTAAAAATTACGGGAGTTTAACTTAATTGCCAGTTCAGCTACCCTTCTTCCCAGATTAATAGAAGTCTCCAATCCATATTCATCCTGTCGGGTGTCTCCTATAACTCCTCCTACACCAGTTCCACCATAATGAGCTAGAGGGGCACCGTCACCCACTATAATAGCATCATGTATTAGCAGGAATTCGTGCATGGCGGATATAGTTGTCTCTTGTCCACCGTTTCGTGCTGCACCCACACTTATAGCTCCTGCTACTTTATCTCTAAGTTTAAAGTCAATTCTTAACGGTCGTGAACGATCCATGAAGATCTTCATCTGTGATGTTACATTTCCAAAATACACTGGACTGCCTAGAATTAATCCCTGTGCATCCTCAAGTTTCCGGGTTATATCTCTCATATCATCATATATAGCGCATTCACCAGTGTTTTTGCATATGTCACAGGCAATGCAGGGTTCTATTTCAGCTAAACCTAAATTTATTAAATCTGTTTCAGCACCAGCGTTTTCAGCGGATTCTAAAGCCTTTCTTATAAGAATTTCAGTGTTACTACCTGTCCTGGGACTTCCTATAATTCCAATGATTTTAACCAAATATTTTGCCTCCCTTAATCTAAATAAACTATTTTAAATGTTATATTAATACTAATAATTTATTATATTAATTATTTTACCATAATAATTACATTTTAAGACTATTCCTTCATTAATTAAATAAAACAATCATGATTACATTAGTTCATGAACACTATTTGAGAGCAAATGAAAGTGCTTTAGTATTTTTAAAGCATTATTAAAATAAGAATATAGAGAAAAGGTTCTTTCTAATAGAAAACATTTTAACTAAAAAATAAGCAAATAAAAAATTCAGCTATGAACGAAAAAGAAAATATTGCACTTACCTTACCTATAGAAGTATTAAGGATGGTAAAAGAACATTTCATAAAAGAGAAAAAAGGAGATCCGACTGCTAGATCCCGTGCGGCTCAGGATTTGAAGAAATTTTTAATTGAAACTGCTGATGGATCTTATACTTTGAATTCGGGTGAAATTGATGGTTCTTCAGAAACAATGCACACCCATCATGGTGCAGTTGAAGAATCCATAAAGAAATATATAGAACCATCTCATTTAAAAGATAAAATCATTTGTAAAGATGAAGTTCGTATATTGGATACTTGCAGTGGTTTAGGTTACAATGCAGCAGTTGCATTAGATTTATGGCAATCAATACAGAATAATAATTGTAAATTAAATTTAGATCTAGTGGAAATATCCAGAGAAACTTTAGCCATTACTCTTCTAATTCCCAGTCCTTTAATAGCTCATGAAATAATAAAAAAAGCAGTGGAGGATGAACTCTATAATGAAGGATTTCTCTCATTAAAACTCGAGAAAGAAGAAACACCGAAAAATGTGGATATTAACATTTATTGCGGGGATGCCCGTGATCTCATAAAAAATTCAATAGAAAGTAAATTAGCAAAACCTGATGAACTAAAGTCTAAAATTAATGAAGATAATGATGATGGAATTTATGATATCATATTTCTCGATCCGTTCAGTCCCCTATTAGCTCCTGAACTTTACACTCCAGATTTCTTTAAAGCTTTAAAGCAGATCATAAAAAAGGATGGTCTTATTTTAACTTATACTTCAGCGGCTCCGGTTAGATCTGCTTTTATTGAAGCTGGTTTCAATGTAGGTGAGGGTCCCACATTCGGCAGGAAAAGGGGTGGTACTATAGCCTGTATTTCACCGGAATTAATTAATAAAGATTTATTAAAGGATGATGAAAGGATGATCGCTTTAAGCGATGCTGGAACACCATTTCGAGACCCAGATTTGAATGATAGCTCTCAATCTATTAAGTTGAGAAGAATTAATGAACGCAAAGAAGTAAGGGGGAAAGAAAAATTTGCATCCACAGTTAAAACACCCATATATCTCTTAGAAGATATGGAAGATGGCAGATTAAAGCGTAGAGTTCTGAAAAATCTTCATAAAATGGGTTTTGAAGATTTGAAATCACCAAAATCCATGTATGTGGTATGCCCTCAATACCCGGAGTGTATTTGTGGGAGAGGATGTGAATCATTCAACAATTCAAGTGAAAGAGTAAATGAAATGAGTCATCGATTGCATCAAATAATTAAAAAAGAAATAATTATAAATTAAAGTGAAATGGTTTAATCTTTCTATTTTTTAGATTTATTCATGAATAATAAACTTAATTTTACTTTTAAAACTCATTCTGATGATATTCTTTAAAGACTCTTTAATTTGATTATTTTTAACTAATTTGACTATTTCAAAATACTTTCCAGAATAATAAAATTGAGGCAATTTGGAGGGAAATCTGAGTGAAATGAGACTAAATTTTGGAAAAACTATTATTAAGAATTCAAACTAGATTTAAATAATCGATAATGGTTTGATAATTTGAATAAATGGTTTAAACCCTATATATAATAAAAAAGCAATCAAAAAATGGAGGTTAAAAAATATGTTGGATATCTAAGAAATCAGAACTGTTAAAATAACACCTTTCACAAAGATTTCTTCTTCATTGAACGCGCGATTTTAGCATTTATCGCATCTATAATACTGCTGGTAACACTGGTAATTCTTGAACTATCATCAGCAGTGCCTCACTTTGGATTATTTAGAATTGTAGCTGGTTTTGGAGTATCTTTAATAATCATCTATCCAATAGCAACGTTCTTCCTTACAATTTCAGTAAGCTTCTTCACAGTAATGCTTTACAATACATTAATTTAATCTCAAATGAAAATTTGAAGAAAATAAATTATTTTTTTGGGATTTACATTCTAATGAATTATTAAGCTAACAGATTTAAACATATTAATTAGTTAATCCTATGAAATAAATCACAGTATATTAATTCTTTTAAATTGATAATAACTGTTCAAAGATAAAATAATGTGTAAAAAAATTGAATTTTTTAATTAAAATTTTTAAGGGTGTAAAAAATTTGAATTTTGAAATAAAATATAAAGATGCCCGGGGAAGAGTTGGATTACTTAAAACTACCCATGGAAATGTTAAAACTCCTGCTTTAATGCCAGTTATTCATCCTGGAAAGCAAATAATAGATGTAAAAAAGTTCGGAGCAGAAATAGTCATAACTAATGCTTATATCATATACAAAAATAGGGATTTAAGACTTAAAGCATTAGAAAATGGAGTTCACAATCTCATAAATTTTCCAGGACCCATAGTAACCGATTCAGGCTCCTTCCAATTATCTGAATATGGAGATATAGACGTTAGCAACAAGGATATCATTGAATTCCAGGAGAAAATCGGCGCAGATATAGGCACATCCATAGACATACCCACTCCACCCTTCGTGAAAAGGGAGAGAGCGGAAAAAGAACTTGAAATAACTATTAAAAGAGCTAGAGAATCTTTAAATGTTAGAGAAAATATGATGCTAAACTCCGTAGTTCAGGGTTCTAATTATAATGATTTACGTGCGAAATGCGCTCAGATTATTGGTGACATGAATTTTGAGGTTCATCCCATAGGTGCAGTGGTTCCTTTAATGGAATCATATCAATACTCCACTCTTCTAGATATAATTATGTCTTCAGTGGAAAATCTTCCTGATTCTAGGCCTAGACACCTCATGGGTGCAGGTCATCCCATGATATTCGCTTTCGCGGTGGCTTTGGGTTGTGACTTGTTTGATTCTGCAGCTTACATACTCTACGCGCAAGATGATAGGTTATTAATGCCGAATGGAACTTATAAATTGGAAAATTTATATGAAATGCCCTGTTCCTGTGAAGTATGCTGTTCTTACACTCCTGATGACCTGCGAAGCATGGAAAAGAATGATAGAATGAAGCTTATAGCCCAGCATAACTTAAATATAAGCTTTGCAGAAATCAGATTGGTTAAACAATCCTTAGTTGAGGGTAGTTTATGGGAATTAGTGGAAGAAAGATGTAGAGTACATCCGTATCTTCTAGAGGCTCTGCGAAATCTGAAAAAATATACTATTAATTTGGAAAAATATGACCCTCCCTATAAAAAATCGGCTTTTTTCTACTCAGGACCGGAATCATTGCAGAGAGTAGAGATTCATCGCCATCTAAAGCGATTGAGAAGATTACCATCATTTAAGCGGTTGTTAATACTCCCACCCACTGAAAAACCTTATTCCAAAAATATTTCTCTTAATATAAATAAATTCTATTCTAACATTGAAAATCTGAACTTAAATGAAGTTCTAGGTGCATCTGATGATTTACAGGTAACTGTAGTTGATGTTCCATTTGCAGTAATTCCATTCGAAATTGATGAAGTGTATCCTCTAGCTCAAAATGAATCACCCTCAACATTAGATGAAGATGCTAAAAAATTCGTGAGTGGAATCCTAAAGTATTACCTAGATGATTATGAAGAGGTTATTATAAGTGCAGATTCTATGAAAATATTTGAAGATTCTTTAAAATCTTCTTTAAAATCTCAGTTAAAATTTGAATATTATCATTCTTTAAATATCGACTTTGATGATGAGCGAAGAGTTAAGTATATGGCTGATTATCAGTTTGGCTCAGGTTCTGGGGAAGCACTTTTTGATGGGGATTTAAATATAGTTAAAAGTAAGAAAACTTATAAAATAAGACATGTTTATCATAAAGAAGAACTTATAGCCACTTTACGTGCCAGTGATGGTGTTCTGGTGTTGGGGAGGGAGGGAGCACGTCGTTTGCATGGATATCTTCCCTATCCTCAAAACCGAGTGATTGTCAATGAAGAAGCTGAACCCTTCGCAGTGGAAGGAAAAAGTATATTTGCTAAATTTATAATAGATTGTGATAGTNNCAAGCTGTAAAAACTAGGAAAGGAGGCTTTTAATGATACCTGGTGCGGGTATGAACCCTAAACAATTGAAGCAAATGCAGAGAGCCATGAAGCAGATGGGCATGGATATGAAGGACGTGAAAGGCGTCAGCGAAGTTGTCATAAAATTTAAAGATAAGGAACTCATTATAATAAATCCTAAAGTCAATATTACGGATTTTATGGGTCAAAAAACTTATCAAATAACAGGTAAACCTGAAGAAAAGAAAATCGAGGTTGAAATAGAGATTCCTGATGATGACATTGAATTAGTATCTACTCAAACTGGTGCTAATAAAGATGAAGTTTTAAAGGTTTTAAAAGAAACACAGGGAGATCTTGCAGAAGCCATCTTGAGGTTAAGTTAAATGGCGTTCATAGCACATATCTCTGATTTACATGTAGGTGCTTTAGCTTTTCATGAAGAGCTTTTAAATAAGGCTATCAATGAGATTAATGATATGCAACCAGATGTAACTGTAGTAACTGGAGATATAACTGAAAATGGATACTACATGGAATTTGAAAGAGCAGCATGGTATTTGGATAATATTGAAACGCCTATGATTGTAGTTCCTGGAAATCATGACGCTAGACATGTGGGAGATCAGTGCTTTGGAGAGTTAATTAAAAATCGTTTCAGCACCTTAAACTTGGATAAAACGGGTACAAAAATAATTGGACTGGACAGTACTGAACCCGATTTGGATTATGGTAAAGTAGGCAGAACCCAGCAGAAATTTATGGAAATTGAACTTGAGAAAGCTCAAAATGATAATTTATATTCGATTATAGCCTTACATCATCATATTATACCAGTACCTAAAACGGGCAGAGAAAGGAATGTTTTAAGTGATGCTGGAGATATA
>PMNN01000075.1:6153-6320 GCA_003161815.1 Methanobacterium sp.
ATGGTCGATGCATCCAATGTAGCCCATTACGGGAGGATGAAAGACGGTAAACCTCGTTTAGATAATATCCTAAAGGCAGAGAAAGCTTTAAAAGAATTAGGATATGAACCAGTGCTAATAGCAGATGCATCATTAAGACATGAGATAGATTTCAAAGAAGATTTTAA
>PMNN01000026.1 GCA_003161815.1 Methanobacterium sp.
GCTAATCTGGCAGGATCATCTTCATGAACAGTGACAATATCCGATTTAGAATGCATAATATCTTTAACTTTCTTTTTATGTTCTCTGAGTCCCCTAGTTACATCTAATGATGTAATCCATCCCACTAATTTCTCATCTTCATCTACTACAGGAGTAGTGAATTTTCTTTTTTTCTCCATCCTGATCGATACTTCATCAATTTTTTGATCAGGTGTGGCAAATATGAATTCTTTATCCATTATTTCTTTAACTTTCATGGGTTAACTTCTCCAGTTTTATTGCTCCTACTGGGCATTTATTTGAACAAACATCACATAATATACATTTATTTTCATTAAGAACTACTTTATCTACTTCTAGTTTTATAGCTTCTACTGGACAGTTTTCTTCACATACTTGACATTGTACACAAGCTTCCTGATCTATAAGAAGTTCTTTAGTTTTTATAACCGGCCCTAAATCACGTACGAGAGTTATTGCATTCTCAGGACAAACATTTACACATGCACCACAGCCTATACAAAGAGTTTTATCTATCTTAGCCTTCTCATCTTCTTCTACTTTTATTGCTTCAGTGGGACAGAATTTAATGCAAGTGTTACATGTATTACATTTATCTTCATCTATTTTAATCTCTTTCATTCTTAATTTACGGTGTGGAATCTTTAAATCTTTAATATGATATTTTACATCTTCATCTATACTTGATATACTTTCTATAACTTTCACTGCTTTAACAGGACATGTTTGAGCACATATTTCGCATTTAACACATTCATCAAGTATTTTAGCAGGTTTTGTAGATTCAGCTGGATTTATAGCTTCAACTGGACATTCTTCCACGCATAGATTGCATCTTACACACTCCGGTGATATAGTGATGAATTTCTGTTTTAATTCGCAACTTTCTATTTCCGGTTGGAAGTCCTCATCAATGTGCTCAATATCTAATGATTTAACCTTCACTTCACCTTCAAGGTCTTTTTTCTTCTTTTTAAAAGTTATATCCATAAATTAACACTACCCCCATTAACATTTTAAATTAACCTCGTAAGAATAAATAAATTATTTATCATTTAAATTCATTTTAGTGATCCAAGTACTTTAAATTATTTTTTTTTAATTTCTGTGAATCAGGAAGACCAGCTGTTGCGCCAATGTACTCTACACAACAGGCAGCTACATAATTACCTATAAGACTGGAGTCATGGAGGTTTTTAGCTTTTAATAATCCATATATGAATCCGGCGTTAAAAGCATCTCCTGCACCAGTAGTATCGATGCATTTAACCGGGAAAGCCCCTAATGAATATGATTCCTCTTTATTTGTAACATAACAACCTTTACTACCGCGTTTAACTACAATTACATCTATATCATAGCTTAATAATGATTCGATGCTATTTCTGTTACATTCTTCGCCAGTTAAGAGTTTGAGTTCCTCTTCATTTATTAGTAGTAGGTTGGTTCTCTGTAGAATCTTTTTAATATATTTTATTCCTTTTTCTGCATATATCCTGCCCGGGTCAAAACTAACCTTCACAGTAGATGGTAATTCTTCTAAAAGTGATTCCTGCGCTTTTATAGATTCACCTACAAAGGATGTAAGATGAAGGATTTTTATATCTTTAAAATACTCTATTTTAATCTCTTCTGGTTTAAATAAATCATTTACGCCAGGATCAACGTATAATGCTCTTTGACCATCTGCATCAACAAAACCCATTACACTACCACTTCGCCCCTCCGCTATAATTATTCCATCAGTATTTATACCCTCTTTTTTAAGATTCTCCAATATAAGATTGCCTCCGTGATCATTTGATACTTTACCAATGTATCCTGTTTTTAATCCTAATCTTGAAAGTCCCACCATAGTATTAGCTGCAGATCCACCACATGATTGAGTTAAATATTTTATGTAGGCTTCTTCATCCTCTTTAGCTATTCTGTTTACATGGTAAAGTTTATCCACATTTAAAGCACCGAAACCTACTACATCAAGACTCATTCAAACAACTCTCTTAAATAAAATTTATAATCACCCAATGTTCCTTCATAGTTTCCTGCAGATACTCTTAAAACATCACTAACTTCTAATACAGCTTGTATTCCTACTCTTAAAGATTCCTCTACAACATCCTTATTTAAACCATTGATCACGATTTCTGGAATGTATTGAACATTCTGAGGAACCATCGACTGTTCATCAAGCACAGTTTTCAATGAAGGGCAGTAAGGATGGTTAGTAGTAGGACCAATCCAAGGATAATTAGTCTCCGGTTTAGACATTGCCGAACATATATCAAAGGGAGTTATAACCCCATCAACATCCCCTATAGCTTTAATAGCCTTCCTACCAGCAGTTATCACAGCTTCTTTAGAACGGCACATGTACCAAAAATTAGCACCCATAATTCCTCGGGAGTAACCTAAATTACGTTCAATCATAAAATCTGGTATTGCAATGGGTATTACAATCATATCTCGTCCATATATATGCTCCATCCATTCATATCCATCACCACAATGTCCTACATTCTTCATAGTATCAATCATTCCAACAGGATTTATTGAAGCATTGAATATTCGTGTAAATGGCTTTACAAGTATATCCTGCCGGATTCGATAAGATAACTCTAACTCAAATTTTTCGAGATCATCCTTTTCGTACCAGAATTGTAAAATAACACCTCTCCTACCATCTGGAGTTTCATCTTCATTTAAAAAAGCCTCTACACCACCCTCCACTCTTCCAATAACTGCTCCAGGGGTAGATGTAGCATCCAAGGCTGCTCTACTAATTATTTCATCATCATCTGCTGTTATTATAACTCTACAGCAGATTCCAGAGAAGGCTTCAGAATAAGTATCCTCCACC
>PMNN01000047.1 GCA_003161815.1 Methanobacterium sp.
GTAAATTAATGATTCATAACGAATTTTCCCTAGAGTAATACTGGCATAGTTGGGTGCTCGACCCGTGGAATCCATAAAATTCTGGATTTTAGATGCCAAGTTAAGATACTCTGATTTATTAATGTTTCCACTTTTCAAATCTTCGTTTGGATTTATGGGGTTACTAGTTTTTTTCAATGTTATAGGTGTATTTTTATTACCATTAATCTGTAGTAAACCATTATTTAATAATTCCAGGAATTGTGGTAGGGTAATTTGTCCTGTATTAATCTGCACATATTTAGGGAGTTTCTTATTTTTTTCTATATAGTTTTTAACACTCCCTGCTGCTGTAGTAATTTGACTAATAGTGTATCCATTTCCAGTGATATTACTACTGGAATTAGTTGTTTTAGTAGTATTATTACTACTTAAGGGTTTTATTGCAGCCCCGTTGGGTAAAACATGTTGAATGCCGTAATAGTTCATTATTCGGGAGTACATGTAAATTAATGATTCATAACGAATTTTCCCTAGAGTAATACTGGCATAGTTGGGTGCTCGACCCGTGGAATCCATAAAATTCTGGATTTTAGATGCCAAGTTAAGATACTCTGATTTATTAATGGTACCATTATTAATGTTCCCACTACTATTATTCGGCATGTTAATACTTCCCAGTTTTACAGGTGTATTATTACCTTTATTCAATTGTACCAAATCTTTAGTTATTAATTCTAGGAATTGTGGCATACTTACTTGGATGTTACCTATTTTAACATATTTAGGAAGTTTATGGTTAACTTCGATATAGGTTTTAACCCATCCTGATGCTTCGGTTAAGTTATTGGTGACGAACCAGTTACCTTGGACATTACTATAAGCGTTATTTCCTGCAGCCTTTTTGGCATACTGAATGTTATAGGTGCTTTTATTGTCAGATTTTAGATTTTCATTAGTATTTACACTGGAAGCAGTGACTTTAGGATCCGATTGTTTAGTTACTGTATCATTAACCTTTGCATTCGCCGGTTGGCGTGGCACGGTTTTACATTGTATTTTATCTGTATTAGAGTTATTCAATGCAATATTACTGCTATTAGTTATGTTAGTAGTATTTGCTGATTTCTGCTGATTTGTTGTGGTGGCATAAATATCTGGCATTAACAATGATACCGATAATAGTAGTATCATTGTCAGCAACAAAAGTCGCTTCACGATACTGGCCTCCTCCACTTCAGCAATGTCAGATAACATTAATTTTTATGGGTTCTGACAGTTTATATGATTGTAATCTAAAACATATAAATCTTTTCATTCAAAAATGGGAATAAAGGGATTCTAAAGAATATTTTATAGAATTTAAACCATTCTATACAGTAATCATAAAAACGTTCATTTAACTCCTCTGCTTTAACTTACATCATAACTTAAAGTATAATCATTTTAACGTATGATGAATTACATGATAAGTAATGTAATTAATAATAAACATTGAATTAAATAATCATTCAATAATACTAGTTAACAGTAACTTTCCCTATTAGATTTATTTAATTCAAAAAGAAATGATTAAATCTAGTTTTTATAATACTAAAATTTTATAATCTCATAAAATTATAATATTCATTCATGGAAATAGTAAATATAACGCGGGCATTAGAAATCATCCAGAATTCAAATCAATTTGCAGAACTTATACCCGAAGTAAGAAGCAACCTAGTAATGGCTAAAAAGAATGCAACCACCCTTACTGAAGTAGCAGGCGTACCTGGACGCATAACTACAGTTAAAGGTAAAGCTAAAGCATTCACGAAGCCAGATTGGAATGCTTCCAGTCACATGGCGCGTTTAATACTGGAGGTGATGAAACATGATCCTAACCGGCGAAGCGCAATCAACCTACGTTACGATCCCATCCTCTTAGATATAATAAAGAAATTAGGGCTTAAAATATCCAGTTATAATCGTGAAGAGGAGCCAGAGGATCAGCGTAGGGTTGAAGGTGGAAGCATTAGTTGGGGAGTAAATCAGGCTATAAATAAGATTGGAGAAGTACCTGATGTAATATATCACACNNGGTGACTGGGGAAAAGAACCAATTATAGCCTTAATTGGATGTGACGCAGTGGAAGTGGCTAAAATGGCAGTGTGCATAGCAGAATTATATGCCATCAGAAAACCGAAAATATTATTTGCACCCGCCCGCAGTTTTTATTCTGAAAGAAAATCACACTCATCATCCTGCATATTCTGTGGAATATCGGAGGGACAACCCGATGTAAAAGGGATGATTCTTTATAAAGATGAAGACAATATGGTACTTATGAATATTTATCCCTATAACCTGGGACATTTAGAAGTAGTGCCGCGGAAGCATTATACTGACTTAAATGATTTAAACCCTAATGAGTTAAAAAATTTTTTCATATTAGTTCAAAAAACATTATCTCTTATTAGAAAAGTTATAAACCCTGATGGAATTAATTTAGGCTTTAATTTAGGAGAAGCTGCAGGTGGCAGTGTGGAGCACCTTCACTTGCACCTGGTACCCCGCTTCAGTATTGAAGGTGGTTTCATGGAGTCGGTGGCTTCTACAAGAGTGATAAGTGAAAATCTGGATGAAACTTATAATCGATTTATGAATGAAATACACATTATTAAGGAGTGAATGGATATGCATTATAAGATGTATGAGGAGATGATGGCACAACCCCAATCCCTAAGGGATACTATAAAAGCTGAAGAATCTCATCTAAAAGAAATTGCAGATAAGTTTAAAGAATTCGAACGCATCTACCTAGTAGGTTGCGGGAGTTCCTTATCCACCTGTTACTCAGCTAAAGATGCATTGGGAATTCTCTCAGATAAAGAAGTAGAGGTTTACACTGGATATGAATTCTATTATCATAAAAAACTTCAAAGTGAAGATGCCGGGGTGATTTTAACCAGCCAATCCGGTGAAACCGCTGACACTCTAGCCGCTCTTAGAAGATCCCTTAAACAAGGTTTATACACAGTATCCATCACCAATGAAAGTGAAAGCACTATGCTGAAGGAAGCGGATGATGCCGTGCTTACCAGAAGCGGCCGGGAAACCGCTATACTAGGAACAAAAACTTATATGACTCAGCTCCTGTCCTTATATCAAATATTATTCAGATTAGATGATTCACCAAAGTTTCAGGATGTTATAAATGATTTAGAGAAGTTACCAGACATAAGTCAACGTATAATTAAAGATACAGAAGAAGTTAACAAGAATCATGCTGATAAATTTAAGGATCATGAATTCTTCTATTGCATGGGCAGCGGCCCTAATTATGGTTTAGCTTATAAGTTAGCCATGACCATGTTAATGGAAGGTGCTCTTAAACATGCCTGCCCCCTATATTCGGGGGAGTTTCGTCATGGGTTGATTGAAAGAGCCGAGGAGAATGTGCCATTAATATTTTTAGATGCAGATTACCCTGGTGATGAGTTAACTCATAAATCATGGGATTTCTCACAAAAGATAGGTGCAAATAATCTTATATATAAAATGCAGGATTACACAAATATTAACCCATTATTATCCCCATTCATACTAGTAATTCCACTTGAATGGTTCATCTATTACCTCGCACACTATAATGGAGAGGACCCCGGCAGCACCCGGCATATAGGAAAAGTCAGATACTAAAAAAAATAGAATAAAATTTTTTATTAATAAACTATTTAATCTACATTAACTGTATGAACTTCCTTCATCCCTATTTTAGGCAGTGTTACAATGAGCACTCCATTTTCAAAGGCAGCATTCGCCTCATCTATACTGATTTTAGTTGGAAGTGATATAACTCTTCTAACTTCACCCTGCTTCCGCTCCCTCTTAACGTAATTATCTCCCTCAATAGAGGTTTCCTCATCAAAAAGGGCATCAACCTCCAGTGAATCCTCATTTACATATAATGTAACATTCTCCTTTTTAACACCGGGAAGGTCAACTTTAACGGTTACATCATCAATTCCTTCGATAACATCTACTAAAAGACTAGTAGATCCACCGGAAGTATATCCGGATATAGTCCTCTCCAAATCTCCCTGAGATTCGCGAATAGTGTTTATCACATCATTAAACATTTGCTCTGCGACGTTTCTTCTTTTCATCTCCAAACTCCTCCAACTTATCTAATACCTGTGATATTCCTATACCTTGTGAAGCTTCAACCTGTAATGGCTCCTCCACCTTATCCATATATTCATTTAAAATATTAACATTTTCGACTAAATCAATTTTATTAAAAATACAAATCACTGGAGTCTTAAAAACACGTTTAATCTCCATTAAAAGTTTAAACTGACTATCCATAAAATACCCTGAAGTTTCCGATACATCGAAGATAAATAAAATCACATGAGCTAAATGCTCTAACGCTACCATTGCATTAAGTTCAATCTCATTCATATTCTCAATAGGCCTATCCAACAATCCCGGTGTATCTATTATTTGATACTTCTGCCATCTACGCTCCATATGGCCTATCTGAATACCAGTAGTAGTGAATGGATAATCCGCCACCTTAGGCTCAGCAGTGGTGATCTTACGTAGTAAAGTTGATTTTCCAACATTAGGATACCCCGCTATAACGGCAGTGATAGCATCAAAATCAATGGTGGGCATATTCCTTAACCGAGCTTTAGCATAATCTAAGAAATCTAATTCATCACGTATACGATTAATTACACTAGATATCCGTCCAAAAGCCGCTCTCCGGATACTGGCAGCATTCTCTCCCTTGGATCTTCTAATCTTATGAACATACTGATTTTGAAGTTTTGATATAATTCCTATAGCCCAATTCAAGGCGCCTAATGATTTTTTAAGCTTATCCACCCCTACCACTACATCTATATAATCCTGGTAAAACATGGGTAAATCCTCTACTTTAGGAGTCTTATCCAAGATGCTTTTAAAACTCGCTTCTATAACATCACAGGCCGTCTTCACCCTAGCCTCCTCAACTCTTTTTCCTTTCATTTGACGAGGTATTTTAGAAGTCCTCGTCTTACTTGCAGCTTTCTTAGCCCGACTAAAAGCCTTATCCAAGACTTCCTCAGGTGTGGGTATGGTTGGTAAAAACATCTGTAAAACTTTTCCTTTAAATTTTATTTCAAAAAATATAAATTATAATACTAATAATTCAAAACCCGAATACAAGTTCTGCACTATAAATCAAATTTTAATATTAACTCCAAATTACATTAAAATTACAGCAGAAAAAAAGTAGCTTTAAACTTATATTAGTAGGATTAATATAAAAACCTGGTAGTATTTTCTAGCAAAAAAAACAATATTTTATTCGAATTATCCTTTAGATTACTTTTTTTCTTCCTCGAAGATTTGGCTCTTAAATTTATAAATCTTCACATCCGGCTTCAGCCAGCAATCCGGTAAAAGACCTGCTTTCATACAAGTATTAGAGAGAAACTCATCCACATCCCAATGCCACTCCAACGGAACCTGCGGAAGTAAAAGACCACGATAATAACCTAACTCCACAATAAGACCGTCCACACCAACATCTATCTTACCAGGATAATCCGATGGCTTATCCACACCTATAAGAACTGGTTTAGTGAGAACACTCACCTCAACGTGAACATCAGGAAATTCACTAATAGTTACAGGGGGGAAACGAGGATCCTGAGTTGCCGCTGATATAGCCACCTCTATAATCGTTCTTATAAGTGATTTAACTGGTTCCGGGTAACCTATACAACCTCTAAGGTCACCATTACGATAAAGAGTTACAAAAGCACCCATATCCTCCTTTAATCTATCCGGAGTATCAACTGGTGTACTTAAAATTTTCTCATCCCTTAAAAATGTTGTTATCGCTTCCCTCGCGACTTTAACTAAAAAAATTCCCTCATCTGAAGATAACATTTTATGTTGCACCCCCTACAGTTGCTTCACTCACTCTTACATGCGGCCCGCCATCACCAACCGGTGCAGTTTGCCCGGATTTACCACAGAAACCCACACCCATCTCGAAATCAGATCCTACACCATCCACCTTCAACAACATCTCTAATATATTCCCAGATAATGAAACATCTCTAAGAGGATCNNTCTAAAATCTCATCGAATTTAAGGTCACCCGGTTTAAGATAAGTATTACTCATACGTACAATAGGTTGGTCATCAACCGCGGATCTAGCGTTGCCAGACGGCTTGATACCTAACTGGTAAGCGGTTTCCCTAGAACTTAAAAGTGAAGTTAAAACTCCCTCATGAACTAGAATATTCTCTCGAGTTTTCACACCCTCCGAATCATAGGGATAATAGCCAAAAGCATCCATACTAGCATCATCAATAATAGTCACATTAGGAGAACCAATCTGGGAACCCATTTTATCTTTAAGTATAGAGTCATTCTGTAATATTAGATCCGCTTCAGCTGCATGGCCCAATGCTTCATGGATAAATACTCCAGTAAGATCCGGATCCATAACAACGGGAAACTTACCTGACGGTGGTAATTCAGCTTTAAGAAGTCTTAAAGCCTTCTCAGCAGGTGTTCTTCCAAATTTCTCTAAATCCGTCTTTTTAATGATTTCAAAACCAGCAGCTCCTCCAATACTCTTATGCCCAAATTGTATAACACCCTCAGATGCCGCAACTGCATTTAAAAACATTGCCACTCGGCTGTCTTCTATTTGAAGATGACTTCCCTCTGAATTAATGAAAGTGTTAACCCCTTCGTGGTCAACATAGTTTACAGTCGTGCTTACAATTCCATCCAGATTCGCTGCGTTTTCTGCCTCAGTAATAGCTTCTTTTTTTTCATCTACGGATACTTCAGAAGGTCTTAATTTAGCTTTTGTTTTAACTTGATCTACTGTAGATTGCACTTCAGCTAGTTTAACATCGCTTTCCAGGATTTTAGCTAGTTTCAAGGCTGTTTGTGCTGAATCTTCCAGTTGGGATAGTTGATTGGTGAAACTGAAACCCCAAGCACCATTCTTCAAAATCCGTACAGATCCCCCAAAATCATTACCAGACCTTATCTCCTGTACTTTACCATCCTTCATTACAATTATATTATTCGAACTTTCATTAATCCTAATATCCACGTAATCAGCTTCAGTATTCACGGAATTAATGGTTTTCTCTATCAAATCAAGATCTAATGGATATTCAGTTTTATATGCTATAATTAACCCTCCCTTTTTACTCTAGATATTATAAAAAATTTTTAGTAAACTTATTTAAGGATTCTCAACTCAGAAACCCGGTATTTTTAATATTAAAAAAAATATAATCTAAATTTCATTAAACAAATTGTAAAAGAAAAATTATTATCTAGTTAATTCATATCGTTTCTCAAATTTTTTCCATGATTTAGCAATAGAAGATTCCTCATTTTCTAATTGTTTTAATATAATTTTTCTAATGGAGGTTGATTCTATTTCATTTTTTTCTCGTGTTTCTTCAACTATGCCCTTGGTTACTTCATCTATTAAATTCAAGTCACCCATTCCTTTTAAATTATAACCAGCATCTATAGCTGCTTTCTCTATGGATCTTTTAACCTTCTCCGGATCAAAAGGCTCAGTATCACCGTTTCTCTTTTTGACTTTTACAATCTTAGTCATTTTTGAGCCATTCTCCAATTAAATTTTAGAAATAAAATAATTTTTTACTAAATATATCATTTGTGTTAGATAATTAATATAATTTTTTCCGACTATTAAGTCTATTTTAAAACCCACGCCGTTTTTGACTTATTTTGCCAAAAATTGCGCTATATACTCCATTGGAAATTATGGTTGTCTGCGAATAGATACTTTTACAATAAAATTATATATTTCAATAATTACTTATTATTATTTCATTTAATTCGCCTCTTTTGGAAGCATCACAATTAATAAATCTTTTTGCAGGCACTCTCTTAATATTGAAGCCATTATATAAATCATCGAAAAATTCATCAGTTGGATCATTATTCTTCGGATCAGAATTGCTAAGCATTAAAAAAGCACCTCTTAAATCCATTTTCCTAAAGAATTCAGCTAATCGTTTTTGATCATAATCTGTAAACCCCTC